>NZ_PKGG01000314.1:0-4509 GCF_046480465.1 Arthrospira sp. PCC 8006 | reverse complement strand
GAGAGTGATACACCCCAAACCCTGATCAACCCAAAATCCCACCCATCACTAACGCATACCAAAGGGCCAGACGGATTCTGCTATGGCGAAACAGTTGATAGCTATTCATCGCGTCGGGCGGGGTGAACTACCCCAAAGAGCCTTCTGACGAGGATGAGGCTTCGGGATTCAACTTAAAACGATAGCCCTGACCGCGAATAGTTTCAATGGGGCATACAAGCGCCATAACTCGCTAGTTTGCGCCGTAATAAGCGCATTTGCGCCGCCACCACATTACTGATGGGTTCTTCCTCCCCCTACCAAAGTTGATAGCGGATTTTACTCCCCGGAATAATGCGATCGGGATTTTGCATTAAATAGGCAAAAATCTGAAATTCTTTGACCGTTAAGGGAATCATTGAGTGAGGTTGGGTGAGTCGATTACAGATAGTATTGTTCGTCGCGCCGATGCGCATAAATGCTCATCAAGTCAGGGTTTGGGGTTGGAGGGTGGGCGATCGCCGCGGTCCGTGCGCGCAACCCTTGCCAATAATTCCGCCATCACAAAAGGTTTCACCAAATAATCGCCGCGTAGGTGCTACCTACGTCCAGTAATTCGATGATCCGGTTGTCCCAGAGCCGTTAACATCAAAATGGGTAGAGGGTGCGGGTTCGCGCGGATGCGTTGACATAACTCCAAACCCGACAACTCCGGCACAAGCCAATCGGCCAATCGCCACCGTGTAATCCGTCCACTGACTTTCGATCGCAATGCCAGGCCTGCACTCGGCCGCGTCACCCAATCGACAATATATTTCTCATTGACCAGAACTTGCGCGGTCCGCCTATCCTAATTCCGCTTCATCTTCGACCAACAGAATTCGCATCGTGTGCAAGGGGGAGACGACTGCGATCGAGGTTAACAGACTGCGAGAAAAAAGGGGTGAGATTTCACCTAGATTTCATCTCCTCTTTGGCACACTGGGGAAGATTTGGCAGAAAACCCCATGTTTTTGTGAGGAGGTCTAATGAACACAACTTCTATGATTGGCTCAATGTTCGCTCTGGGCTTAATTTTCGGCACACCCACCCTAACCCTAGCCCATGTGGGACACGGCCCCGGGAGTTTCAAGCCGAAGGCGGGATTGACCGAGTTCCCGTCAACCCAGAAACCGATCCCCTCCTCGGGACCCGTCGGGCTCCCATGCAAGTGCGCCTTTGATGGCAGTTCCCGCGTTCTTGTTCATAGCAAGCGCCTTAGTCGATGCGTAGGGGAAACAGTTAGCCTTTGTCTTGTATGGTAGTTTTTATGAACCCTCCGGAGTGCAAATCGGAGCAACAAACGGGGAATGGGTCGAAGTCACAAACGGGTTATCCGTTGGGGAACAACTCGTGAGGTGGGGCAGTTTATCCCTCTATGCTGAATCCCGCAAAACCCAAACCGCAACAACGGTACCGGGTCCAGAAACCGCCACCACTCCCACCGATGAAGTTTCCCCCCAAAACCAGACACCCATGAGGACAATACAGAGCGCAATGTACCTTACAAGCCACTCAGTTTTCCCTAATGAACACTAGCCGCCGCCCGTGGAGGAGTTTTGCTCTTCTGTGGTGGGATTTTCTTCTGGATCCGGAAGTCGTCGGAACAAAAATCTCTTCTCTGACAAATAAGGGAGGTTGATAGCCCGTCGATGTTTAACACCATTCAAAATCCGCCGCTAAAAAATTCCATTGCTCAACGGTGGTTAATGGTGATTGGATCTCTGGTCATCACCATCTGGGGGTTGGTGACAATTACTCAAATGCCCGAGTATGTTTTCCCTCCCTTTGCTCCCCCTCAAGTAGATATCCAAACTGAGGCGGTTGGTTTGGCTCCGGAGTAAGTAGAGGCTCAGATTACGGTTCAGGGTGAAACCAGGCAACCGTGAATGGCTTACCCAGTGTCACCGTTGTCTGGTTCGTTCGTCCTCCAATTGGGGACTCTCTATGGTTCATGTTGTCTTTGACCAAGAGGCTGATATTTACCAAGCGCGGCAGGCTGCAGTTGGACCGACTCCAACAGAATCCGAACCGGAGTCAACTGCCCCAAGGGATTCATCCGCCGGAAATTTCCCCCTTAGTCTCTCCGTTGGGAACGATTCTGCAATATGCCTTTACGGTCAATGGTCAGGGAGAAACCTCTCTGATGGATTTACGCCGTTTGGTGGATGTTACCCTCAGAAATCAGATTCTCCGGGTGCCAGGTGTGTCTCAGGTGACTATTTATGGGGGGGATGAACGGGAAAACCAGGCAACCGTGAATCCACAACTGTTGCGATCGCGCCAAGTCTCCCTCAATGAAGTCACTGCCGCCGCACGGTCCGCCCCTTCCAACGCCCCGGGGGGGTTCGGCGAGGGGGGGGTCAAGAGTTACTCGTCCGAGGGATCGGACAGATGAACACCGACGCCGACTTACAGCAGTCAGTGGCGGCCGTTCAAGACGGCGAACCTCCAAAGCTCCAAGATGTGGCGGAAGTCAAAACCGGAGCAGCACTTAAACTCTTAGATGCCAGCTTCAACGGACAGCCGGCTGTTGTATTGATGATTAACAAGCAACCGGATGTAGATACCCCCACCGTCACCCAAGCGGTGGAAGCGGTGATGAACTCCCTACAGTCCACCTTTCCCGCCGATGTCCGGGTTCAACGCACCTTCCGCCAGTCAAACTTTATTGATTCTGCTATTGGCAACGTTAGCGGCTCCCTCATTCAAGGCATCATCATCGTGTCGGTAATTATGTTGCTCTTTTTAATGAATTGGCGCACGGCTATCATTACCCTGAGTGCCATTCCCTTATCTCTCTTGATTGGCTTAATGTTCATGAAAGCCTTTGGTTTAGGGATTAATACCATGACCTTGGGGGGCTTAGTGGTGGCGATTGGGTCAGTTGTCGATGATGCCCCCCCAGGATATGGAAAACTGCTATCGCGGTTTACGGCGGAATCAAACCCAAGAAAACCCCAACCCCCCCTTTCTCGGTTGTCTGGTTTATGAAACTTCGGTCATGGTGGCGTTGGCTGTCATTTTTTCCACGGTTATTATCATCGTCGTCTTTGCCCCCATTTTTACTTTAACGGGGGTAGAAGGGCGGATTTTTGCCCCCATGGGTTGGGCTTATTTGCTCTCCATTGTCGCTTCTACCTTGGCCTGGGGACCCTTTCGGCCGCCCTCTGTGCTATTTTATTGGCTCATCATCAACTCCCCCAAGAAGGCACATTTATTTCACGTGGGGCATCCGCGTTTGTATCGCCCACGGCGAGACTTGTCTGGTCCGGACTCCCCAACTGATTTTAGGATTAGCCTTAGCCTCCTACGTTGTCTACATAGCGCCGTTGTGCCTTCCTTGGGACGGGTTTTCTGCGCCTGATTTCAGGAAAAATCTATGGTGAACTCTATGGTTTTATTTCAGTCGGTCTCTTTGGAGATGACCAATCGGGCGGGAATGGCTCTGGCTCAATCCCTACAAGATCATCCCCTTTATGAATGGGTACAAGTTCGTGCTGGACGCGCTCCGGGGGATGCTGATGGGGCGGGGGTGAACATGGCCCATGTGGATGTGGAGTCTCGTTTTCTTGCCCTACAAGACCGAGAGGCGGCTGTTCAACAACTGGCTTGCGAAGTTTCTGCAATTGCCCGGTGTTGCGCCTAATATTGGCGGTTTTATTTCTCACCGCATGGATGAAGTTTTATCGGGGGTCAGMAGTGCGATACGTGCTACGCACACGCTACGCGAACGCTGTCAAAATTTTTGGCCCCGATTTAGTCCAGTTGCGTCAAGTCGCTTAACAAGTCCGAGATGCTATAAAACCTATTGCGGGAGCCCTTCGACTTACAATTAGAACCTCAATTACCTATCCGCGGGGTTCAAATTCATTATGACCGCCAGTTGCAGTCTGGTTATGGTTTAACCATGGCTGCCATTTCTGAGGTGGTGGAAACCGCTCTCAATGGTCAAGTGGTGTCCCAAGTCCCGGAAAATCAACAACTGATTAATATTACCGTCGGTTGCACTTCGCCTCACGCAATAATTTAGATGCCATTGGGGCGATTCCCCTCTCTACCCCCACGGGACAAATGATWCCCCTAGCGTGCTGTGGCTAGAGTCTCGTCAAGGTATGGGGGCTAATGTGGTAGAACCCGAACTTGAAAATGTGTCTCGTTTAATTGTAGTGTCCGCGCTACAAACGCAAACGCGAGACTGAGTCCGTGTGGTGAGTGACATTCAGGCTGCTATCCGCCAAAATG
Source organism: Arthrospira sp. PCC 8006 (assembly GCF_046480465.1). NCBI lineage: Bacteria > Bacillati > Cyanobacteriota > Cyanophyceae > Oscillatoriales > Microcoleaceae > Arthrospira > Arthrospira sp. PCC 8006. The sequence goes on along the minus strand of NZ_PKGG01000314.1, from coordinate 246 downwards.
TCCAGTTACCCAATGGCTACTTTATCCAATATGGCGGACAGTTTGAAGCGGAACAAAAAGCCACCAATAATCTGGTCTGGTATAGCATCCTAGCCGCGATTATAATTGCCATTTTGATGTTCTTCGCTGGCGCGTGTCTCTCAGGCGCGACTGTGGCCATTATGCTCAATCTTCCCTTGGCCTTGGTGGGGGGTATTATCTCGATTGTCCTAACGGGGGGGGGTGATTTCTATCGCTTCTCTGATC
>NZ_PKGG01000327.1:0-3957 GCF_046480465.1 Arthrospira sp. PCC 8006 | reverse complement strand
TCTGGCGACGATTACTTATCAAAATTTCTTTTTGCTATATCCTAAGTTGTCGGGGATGACGGGGACGGCGAAAACTGAGGAGGCGGAAATTGAGAAGATTTATAGTTTGCAGGTGACGGTGGTTCCGACTAACCGACCGACGGCTCGTGCGGATTTGTCGGATATGGTTTATAAAACTGAGCAGGGTAAATGGCTGGCGATCGCTACTGAATGCGCCCAAATGCACAATATGGGTAGACCTGTATTGGTGGGAACTACGAGCGTAGAAAAATCGGAGTTGCTTTCTGGTTTGTTATCACAGCAGGAGGTTCCCCATAACCTTTTGAATGCGAAGCCGGAGAATGTGGAAAGGGAATCGGAAATTGTGGCGCAAGCTGGTCGCAAAGGGGCTGTGACTATTGCTACTAATATGGCGGGGCGAGGAACTGATATTATCCTGGGGGGTAATGMTGATTATATGGCGCGGTTGAAGTTACGGGAGTATTTTATGCCCCGAATTGTGAAACCGCAAGATGAGCGAGAATTGGCTATCCCTCAAATCGGAGGGGGTCCCCGTCGTAATAAGCMCCAGGGTTTTGCTGCTGCTGATAAGCCGAAGGTGTGGAAGGTGGCGGCGGGGATTTKTCCGACGGAGTTGTCGGTAGATACTCAGGAGAAACTGCGATCGGCGGTAGATTTTGCGGTGTCGGTGTATGGGGAACGTAGTGTTCCTGAACTCCAGGCTGAGGATATCCTAGCTGTAGCTTCGGAAAAAGCTCCCACTACTGATGTGGTGGTTCAGCGGATACGGGAGGTTTATCAGGCTATTGTGGCTGAGTATGAGGTGTTTACTCATGAGGAACATGATGAGGTGGTTTCCCTGGGAGGATTGCACGTTATCGGTACAGAACGCCATGAGTCCCGTCGGGTGGATAACCAGTTGCGGGGAAGGGCTGGTCGTCAGGGAGACCCGGGTTCGACTCGCTTCTTTTTGAGTCTGGAAGATAATTTGCTGCGGATTTTTGGTGGTGAGCGGGTGGCGGCGATGATGACGGCTTTTCAGGTGGAGGAGGATTTACCTATTGAGTCGAAGTTGTTGACGCGATCGCTGGAAAATGCCCAGAAAAAGGTAGAGACTTATTATTATGATATCCGTAAGCAGGTGTTCGAGTACGACGAGGTGATGAATAATCAGCGTCGGGCTATTTATGCGGAACGCCGCCGGGTATTGGAGGGTCAGGATCTCAAGGAACAGGTGATTAAGTATGGGGAAAAGACGATGGATGATATCGTCGAGGCTTATATTAACCCGGATCTGCCTTCGGAAGAGTGGGATCTTGAGACTTTGGTGGCTAAGGTGAAGGAGTTTGTTTATTTACTGAAGGATCTGGCTGCTGAACAGTTGTTTGATATGACGGTTGAGGAGATTAAGACTTTCTTATATGAACAACTGCGTAATGCTTATGATATTAAGGAGGCTCAGGTAAATCAGATTCGCCCTGGACTGATGCGGGATGCGGAAAGGTTTTTTATTCTGCAACAAATTGATAGTCTGTGGCGGGAGCATTTGCAACAAATGGATGCTTTGCGGGAGTCTGTGGGTCTGCGGGGCTATGGTCAAAAAGACCCGCTTGTGGAGTACAAGCGGGAGGGTTACGAACTTTTCCTGGATATGATGACGGATATTCGCCGGAATGTGATTTACTCGATGTTCCAGTTTCAGCCTCAGCCAGCGGTGGCGTAATTGGGGAATGCCCTTGACAATCTCGGAAAATAGTATATATTGGTTGTCAAGTGTGAGGAGTAAGGTTTGAAGGAAGAGGTACTTGGGGTCGAAACTCGGCCAGACTCCCAAGTGCCTTTTCCGTTTTTAAGGATTAAAACCGAGGACGTTTTAGCCAGTTTCGCAAGTTATCCCACCAGAGACGAGGATGGTCGCTGGGTCGTATTTGAGAATTAGCCATAGACAAGAGCAGGGGAACACCCCCAACCCGCGCCGCCATGAGAACATGAAGGGCGATCGCCACAATCATAATTCCCCAAGCTACCAGGTGGATATTATACCACAAATGATGTGTTTCTCCTACCCTCAGCCAGTTTTCGTCCTGGAATTTGCCAGAAATGACGGCTAGGGCTAGGGCTAATAGGGCTATGGTGTTGGTGATACGATGGAGGGTGTACCACCAGATAGGCTGTGGGGTGCGTTTGAGTTGGGCTAGGGTGTCAGGTTGGATGAGGCGTTTTTTTCCCTGGCGTAGGCTGTAGTAGGTGAAGGCTAAAGCCATAAAGAATAGGAAAAATCCCCAGGTTCCATGAATGTCGATCAGGTTGCTATCTTCGGGGATTAACCAGAGAGTCCCGAAACGGCGATCGTAGCTTTGGTAAACGAGATAGCCAGTGATAATACATCCACATACTAAAAGGCTATTTAAGCCGTGTAACAGGCGAAATAGGAAGGGTTGGTAGGGTTTGGAATCGCTCATAATTTTTTGAGTTTCTTTATCAATAGTATAGCAGGGTTTTAAGATTAGTTGGGCAATGGGTATAATTATCCTTTGCTATCTGTGTGATTTGGGCAGGAAAAGCAGTAATCTATAATGAGAAAGGCTATTACAATAGGGTAGATTCTGTGGTTTTCTCAGACCATGAAGTTTCGATTAATTTGAAGGTTAATCCTAAGCTGTGGCAGGATTTCCAGCAACGTTGTGCGACCTATCAAATGTCCCCTGAACAGGTGTTAGTTGGGTTCATCAAAATTTATCTGGCACCTCTGGATCATCAGGTGGCGATCGCCTTTTCCCCGAGTTCAGAGGGGAGAATGGATCTCAATATCACACAAATTATTGAAGATTATTTGCAACAAAATCTGGAACCCCAAATTCAGGATATATTGCAGAATTATATAGACTCAAAAGAGAGCGATCGCCCCTCTGCACCCCCGCCGTCAGCGTCCCCGGCTAGTAAGTTATCCAATAAGTTATCAAAACCTTCCCTACCATCACCACCAAAACCATCAGCAAAAGAAGTTGATTCTCGCTTAAAAACTGGCAAGGAATTAGCCGAGATTTTGGGAGTTTCTGCGCCTTATATTACCACTTTAAACCGCCTAGGAGAACTACATAAACGGGGATGGCAAGATTCTGGTCAAAGACGAGGAAAAACTATCTTATATGAACCGGTATCGCCGCCTTAATTTTTACCCATAAATGGATAGGATTGTAGTCCCCATAGTCGCCATTCACCACCAGCCTAGTTGAGGCGCAAACTTGTCTGACCATCAAGAGGAGAAGTGTGGAAGAATGAAAAGACAGCAGCCTTAAACAGTCCCCATACCGAAATCAAGCATATTTATAGTATAATCCAAGTTATAACTTAGACAGACACAGACCATATCAAAGAAAAATCCATAAGAATGCTGTCAGAAATTACCTTAGAAAACTTTTTTAGTTTCCGAAAACCCACAACCATCAAGCTGAATCCTGGTGTGAATATTCTCCTAGGTATTAATGGTAGTGGCAAATCCAACTTGTTAAAGGCGATCGCTTTACTGTATGAGATTATTGCCGGGAATGGATTGGAAAAGACTTTTTTAAAAAAGTGGAGTGGCTTTGATGCCGTGGCCAATTTTAATGAGGACACCAAAGACTATATAAAACTCCGCTTTGAATTTAGCAAAGATGCAATTCACCAAAATCACGATAGAAGAGGATTCCAATTTAAAACTAATCCCATTTACGAACTCACAATCTTTAAAGCGGGGTCAACTTCATATTACTTGAAAGAAAAGCTATATTGCCGAAGTGATGATCAAGATGATTTTATCTTCATGGACATGAATAATGCTCAGGGGGTTATTTCCACTCGGGAAGAAGGAAAAGTGGGTTTTCAGAGATATCCCCAAGAAAGTCAACAGGTCAATTTTAAATCCACAGAACCCGTTTTAAGTCAGATTTCGGACCCGGAGAGATTTTATCCTAT
>NZ_PKGG01000354.1:0-3410 GCF_046480465.1 Arthrospira sp. PCC 8006 | reverse complement strand
TCCATCAATTCGGACCGATTCAGATTTAGCTCCATAGCCATCTGATCCAGTAGCCCGACTGCTGTTTCCGTTAACGTCATCGAGACTGACTTCTTGTTTTCCCCGTACAGCGTGCTGCGGGTCTTCCATTATTCGAGCGCGATAGGTAAAAAGCCGGATGTTGAGAGCGGGGAAGCTGGTAGATTGATGCGATCGCCTTGGGGTTGGTCAGGCGATCGCAAAAGCACACCCTATATATAGGTAAAAAGCCTATGGTCAAACCAAACGCCGAGGCCGCCAATTTGCCTAGCGGATTTCACCGCCTGGACAAAAAACATCAGCGGATTTTCCTGGTCACTTGTTTGGCTTGGATGCTGGCAGATCGACAAGTCGCCGCCAACGGGCAGCAACAAATCGGACGGCATCTAAGACGGACAGCTCAAAGGTCTGTGTTCAAATTATCAGATGAGGAGGTAGCTCACTACATAGCAGAAATTGAGGATTCCATCCAACGGAATCCCCAAATAGCCGGACCTATTGGTTTGGTGTTCAAAGTTCACAAGTCTTGATTCCAAAAGGAAAGGGAAACCCCAACGTTTCCCCTTCCTCCCCATCATCCTTAGCAAAAAGGAACTTAAAGATGAGCGACGTGAATCTACCTCGTTCAGTCATCAGCATAACATCTGAGACTGCTACGGGTCAACTCAACTTGTCCGAATCACTAACAGCAGAGGAGGTTTTTGCATACCTAAGTTTGTTCAACAAATTACTTGAGTACACTCCAGAGGAACTTGAAGAAATTCTATGGAAGCACCAGACAGAAGAGAAATTCCGCTCTCCCATTCTGCCGTTTCCGACACGGCCAAATCCGTCCTTTTAGCACTACTGCAAAATCCTAGCCTGGTTCAGGAGTTGCCATTAACAACTCAACAGGTTGGTCGCTTGCTAAAAGAAAGCTGGTATCTCGCCAATGAAATGCTGGCGACTTACCAGAGGAGCAATGGGGATGAACTGAGGGCGATCGTTTTAAACGGCCGCCCTAATGAGAAGGTGAAAAACTACGATGTCAACCGACAACAGAAACAACCCGTTCACACAGATAAAACTCCAGGCGGCGACTACTTCAAATGAAGAATTAACCCGTTGTCTGCAAACAGTGACTGCCATTCTGGAATCTAAAAACCCCGACTACAGGGAAATCAGAGCCCAATTGCTTAGGGCCACTTGTTTGAGTTATGAGGTAGTGCGACATCTCGATGCTGCGAACATGAGTATCGGTCACTAAGTCAAAAAACTTGGGGCGGCTTGACCCAAGCCACCCCTAAGCAAGTCATCTAGGAGTTTACTATGCCCAAGTCGGGAGACAACTCAAGCTCTTTTGCCCTTAAACGTGGCTTAATAATAGCACTCCTAGAGGTTGACTTGCTAAATGTGCGATCGCGGCGGCGGGTTAGGCGATCGCTCTTCCCAAAAGTTCTATTTAGGTGCGATCGCTCCCCATCGCCGCCATAGTTAACCAGTCTAACCACTAATAACGGCGCATTGGCGATGAAAAAATTAACCAACCAACAGAAGGCAGATCAGCTTAGTGTCTTAGTTCAACACTTAACCCCTAGCGCCTTAAACACAATGCACAAAGATTTGATGTCTCATTTTAACGAGACATCGATACCAACCTCCAAAAGCAGGATGTAAAAAAAATACTTGAGGCGATCGAGAACGGGGAACTTCCATCAGAGGATTCCTCTGCCGCTGGCGATCACCTGTTGATTTCCATGGCTTGGCAGATTTTCTCTACCAATTCCTACGTTCAAGAAAGGCTGTCATTTGATGATATTAGCATCCAAAAATTCCCGCAATACGCTGACGCAGCCTTACAAAAAACTAAGCTGTTCTTAGAACGGGCAAAAATCTTTATCACCGAGGAAAATGGAGAATCTTGAGTCAGAGATTTACCTAGGTCGCCTAACTGACATCGCGACAAGCATCCAAGACTACGGGGAAAGGATTAGCGTCAGACTTGACCAGTCCACCCTCGAAAAAGACGAGCATTTAGCCGAGGTTATTGGCTACCTACATCTAATTAGACAACTAACCAATGAAGGCATGAAGGAGTTGCGAAAACTGTGACCAATGACCGCGACCATCTGGATGAGCAATTGAGGCGATTGCCAGGGTTTAAAGAAGAGGTCTTAGATGTCAGCTACATGGTAAGGAAACTCTACTATGACATCGACCAACTTTATAACTACTGCTTCACCGACAAACTCACTAAACCCTACGCCCAAAAGCAATTTCTCAACCAACTAGAGAAATTTGTTACCAACACCCAGAAAGCCGGGAAACTCATTCCCAAGCTCATTGAAAAAATTGGAGGCTCTGATGATGAATAGCACAAACCAGCAAAACCCACAAACCCAATACACCACACAGCTAAAAAAGGATATCTTAAAGTCCATTGAAAATATTAGCGTACAGGTTTCCTCTCTGTGGTTAAAAGTTCAAGTCCCGAACCCCGATGAACCCTTAACCAGGGAAAACATCAGTAACCACTTGGAACAGCTAGCACGGGCTGTGAAAGTAGAAGCCAATAACTACAGCGAAAATCCTACCGACGATGATTCCTATGATTTGCTAGACAATTGGATATATATGGCTGATAAATCTACCGAATTTACGGACATCTTGATAGACATAAAAAGAATGGTTGATAATGCCATTTGCGAACTGGTTTTTATCAATGGTTTCTTTTGTGTTCAAGAATGTCAAGATATAGACAGATTCCAGCAGTCAGTTATTAAATGCCACGACGCTCTCTTGTATAACCTACAGAGCCCATTAAGTGAATTAAAAGATCTAGATTTCACCGCCTGATGAGWCCKAGCCGGTAAAGGWCGAAACTTYCCCCTYACACCTGGGGGGAAGTCGCGGATAACCGGGTGATTCCCACCGCATTGATGACTAGCCCCCCCAATGGGAAACGGGAGGTTCCCCTCCCCAGATGTTTACTGGGGGCAGAAGTCAAGAATTGCTTCTAACCGGGTTCCAACCCCGGTTAGATTCTAGGGAGATTTGTTCCCCCAGATAGAATGGGCGAGAGCCGTAACAGCTTCGTGGGAACGATTAACCACAACACTAGAGGTTAAAAATGAATAGTTTAATTGTAGGCCTTGATGTTAGCTCATCGTGGTGCGATGCCGTGTGGCTAGAATTTATGCCAGCGGGTGCGTTGCGGGATTTCTACGAGTCTCCCGCATTTGCTGAGTGCCACCGAAAGCTAGAAGCAAATGCAAAGTCTATCCAGTTTCTTGTGTCTTTGGAGCCGTCTGTGGTGATATTAGAGCCGACCCGAACTTATAGCAGATTCTGGATTGACTGCTTACATCGGGAGGGAATCCCTGTGCTGAAAGTAGATCAGACGATGATTAAGG
>NZ_PKGG01000405.1:0-2111 GCF_046480465.1 Arthrospira sp. PCC 8006 | reverse complement strand
AGAGTGTTATGACGAAAACGAGTTAATGACTACGTGTGTATATAGCTCCGAAAGTTGAGGTCATAAAGCAGGGGGTTGTAGCCCTGTTCCCACTGACAAAGGGGTATCCACATCAGGAGCCGTATGAGATGAAAGTCTCAAGTACGGTTTTGAAGTGGAGTTGGGGAAGGTGACTTCCCTTTCGACCATAACAAAATGCTCTTACCGTGAACCATAACTACCTACTGTCAAAAATTCAATGTCCAAGCAGCTTGAAGAGAGACCTGAAACAATGGCTCAAAGCTGGCGTGCTAGATAACGGTGTATTTGAGGATACAGAATCAGGAACACCCCAAGGAGGGGTGATAAGTCCAATACTCGCCAACATTGCACTGTTGGGTATGGAAAGGCTAGTAAAAGGAATGTATCCAAACAAAGGAACAACCACTCAGGTAAACCTTATAAGATATGCCGATGATTTTGTGGTCATATCAAGAGACCTAGGAATCATTGAACAGTGCAAGACTGCAATTTCTGAATGGCTAAAACCTGTAGGACTAGAAATTAAACCTGAAAAGACCCGAATATGTCACACACTCAAGCCTATTGAGTATAATGGCAAGATTGAGGAACCTGGGTTCGATTTTCTAGGATGCAATATCAGGCAATATCCCGTAGGAAAGTATAAATCCGGGAAAACAGGTGGGGCAGCAAGCCGATTAATCGGACATAAAACCCTCATAAAACCCAGCAACAAAGCAGTTAAAGCCCACACAGAAGTGATTAAAGGTGTAATTAAACAACATAAAACAGCACCTCAATCAGCCCTGATTAGCAGACTAAACCCGATTATTCGGGGATGGTCAAATTATTACTCAGCGGTAGTCTCGAAAGAGACCTTTATTAAGCTAGACTACATAATCTGGCAAATGTTACGGGCATGGACAGTATCAAGATGCGGAAAGGCAAGTAACGAAAAGCTAAGTAATTATTTCAGACATGGAACAATTAAACTTAGCAATGGGAAAGAAAGACACGAAAATTGGCTGTTCCAAACCAAAGATGGGGTACATCTATTCAAACACAATTGGACTCCAATTGTCAGACATACCCTAATACGCCCCGACGCAACACCATACGACGGAAATTGGACTTACTGGGCAACCAGGAAAGGACAAGCAATCGATACGCCAACTAGGGTAGCAAAACTACTCAAAAAGCAAAAAGGTAGATGTACCTGGTGCGGGCAATACTTTACCCCATCAGATTTAATTGAAATAGACCACATTGTACCTAGAAGCCATAGCGGAAAGGATGAATACAAGAATATTCAATTATTACATCGCCACACCCGCGACAATAAAACAGCTCTTGATGAAGAGATGATGCTGTACTCTTAACAAGGAGACGGTCAAACTAGGAGCCGTATGAGGTGAAAGTCTCATGTACGGTTCTGAATGGGAGGGGATGGAGGTGACTCCATTCTCGACCCCTAATTTAAGGATTAATTAAGCCCCCACGATTAAAACTAATCGTGCTAAAACAGTAAGAGCGATCGAGTACAGCAACAGCTCCCGATATTGATTTGGATTTAACAACAGGTTTGACCATGACTGCTACCACTTCCGCCATTTCTTACATTCCCTCACTCGTCCGTCAACCCACCACGGTTGCTGTGCTTGCATCCCTTGGTCTACACGCCTTATTTGCTCTCAACCTGGAAAATATCCGTCTCTATCCAAATACTGTGCAATTACCCCCCAGTGTAGAACTGGTGGAACTATCTCCTAGTCAAATTGACCAGGTTTTTCCAGCACCGCCGCCCCAATTTTCCTTTACCCCCTTTGCCGAACCTCCATCTTTACCCATGTGGGGTAGTGCCCCTACCCCATCCCCATTTCCTCCCTCAGCCCAACAACTTCCCGTTTTTCCCTCCACCTTGCCACAACCGAGGGATAATCCTTTTAGTGCTGCCCCCAGTAGACCCCCCCAGATATTCAACAATCCCAGCAATAGTACATTTTTACCCCCCGTTCAGACTTCCTCCCCGCCACCTGCTCAATTTAGTCCGCCGCCACCTATTGAGTTTTATCAAACCCCACCCGGTCAACCCAGTTTTCCCGGAAACCAAA
>NZ_PKGG01000247.1:0-6842 GCF_046480465.1 Arthrospira sp. PCC 8006 | reverse complement strand
CGGGGGCGGTAAAAGAGTATTTGGAATCGAKACCGGAGGATTTACCGGCTTTGGCGTTGAGCTTTTTTAAGGCGATCGTGGAGTTCCCCAGTAAAGGGGTGATGGTGTTGTGGGACTTCATTAAATCCGGTTTATCGACGATGAAAGAGGTGTTGATGAGTAGCATCATGTTTGAGGTGGTGATTCCTCAACTTGTGATAGCGGGGATTCAATGGGTTTTGAGTTTGACTAACCCTGCTTCTGGAGTGCTGAAAATTGCTAAAGCTATTGTTGATCTGCTGATATTTTTTATCAACAATATGGACATGATTAGGGGGGTCTTAGAAGCACTGGGTGAGGTGATGGATGCGATTATATCTCAAATTGTGAGCCAAATTTCTCGGGCTGTTGAAGAGGCATTGGCGGACATTCTGCCGTTGGTTTTGGGGATGTTAGCTAGTGTTTTGGGTTTAGGAGGTATTCCTAAGAAGATCCAGAAAGTGATTACTAAATTAAAATCTCCGGTTGACAAGGTGGTGGGCGGTGTTTTTTCGTCGGTAGGCACGGTTTTGAGTCTGCTGGATCCGACATCTTTTATGATGGGTGCTTTTGAGGATAAAGTATCTAATAAGAAAAAATCGAAGAAAAATAAGTCGAAGAAAGGCAAGAATAAAAAAACCAAAACCAAAGGCAAGAAAAAGAATAAGAAGAAATCGAAAAAAAAATAAGGATAAACGGAAAAAGTCGAAAGCTAAGAAAAAGGATAAGAAGAAACGGAAAAAAAATAAGGATAAACGGAAAAAGTCGAAAGCCAAGAAAAAGGATAAGAAGAAACGGAAAAAAAATAAGGATAAACGGAAAAAGAAGAAGCCTTCCCAAGTCCTGAAGAAAGTGGCGAAAAAATTAACAAGTAAAATCAAGAAAAACCCGAAAGCTCGTCGGGTTAAAAAGGTGCTGAAAAAATTTAAGAAGAAATATAAACTTAAATCCCTGAAAATGAAAAAGAATAAAAAGACTAAAAAAGGGAGGAAATACCTGATTGTTGGTGTTGCCAAAAAACCTAAAAATAAAAATGGTAAAGTACAGAAAAAAGAGGCATCTGTAAATGTTGAAAATCCGACAATAACGCAGGGAATGGAAAGGGCTTTAGAAGAACAGCAAAACGAAGGAGAATCTCTATCTACTGGGGTTCGGGAACCGATGGAAGCTGCTTTTGGGTTGAATTTTGGGCGAGTTCGCATTCACCGGGATACTGAAAGCGATCGCCTGAGTCGTTCTTTGAATGCTAAAGCCTTTACGACAGGAAAAAATATTTTCTTCCGTCAAGATACTTATGCTCCCCATAGTGATGAGGGCAAAAAACTCCTAGCCCATGAACTGACTCATGTGGTGCAACAGTCGGGAGAAAAGCCTGATATTCAACGTTTATTTGCATCGGATACCTACAGTCGAGAAGTGATTCCGGTGGTTGATATGAGTCCGACGAAAATTCCGATAATTCAGGCGAAGAAAGACAAGAAGAAAAAGGTCAAAATTAAATCTAAGGTGAAAAAGACTAAGTTAAAAATGACTGTAATTATTACGGAGAAAGACAAGAAGAAGAAGAGCCAGAAAAAGCCGAAAAATATAGATAATCCGGAAGTGATGGAAGAAGTGAAATTGTCGCCGACATTGATCAGTAATGTAGTGGAGGCGATCAAGGCGATTATCAATCATAATCCTGAAAGAACAGCGGTGAGCAATAAACTGGAAGAGGTGCGAGTTAAATTTGCTCTGGAAGTGGTGAAACTTGTGCGGGCTGTGACGATTGGGGATAGCTTTGCTTACATTGTTAATATTCGGGGTAAGGGTAAATATTTGGATGCCCAAAAAATGCAGGGGTTTCTGAAGCGACTGGCTCGCCAGGCGGGTAAACCTTATAATGTTGGTATGGAGCCAAATGCGGGTATGACACCTAAGTCGTCAATGACCGATCGCACTATGTCTAGTAGTGTATCTGGGACTTCTAGTAGACAAAGGAGGCGATCGCCAGTTATCCCTACCCAGACTCAATCGAGGCAACTCAACGATCAACAACAACCAAAGCTGGACATTATCACCAAGGTCAGGCCAATCAACGCCAACAGTATCGAAGTGATAGTTAGGGCTAACCCAAAAGCGCAAAATGAATCACAACCAGTCAGCAAACCCCCCAATTCCTAATGTGTTACGGAGTCCTCAGTCCCTAGTCCTCGGTTCCTAGTCTTTAGTATCGAGGGTCTTTTCTGATATTTCCCAGAAAAAATTTTATTAGGCTTCAAATCAGGCAAAAGCCTTATACAGCAATAGATACAGCGATTGTCAATCTCGGTAAATTGCCAGGGGAGATAAATTTTAAGGAATTTAAGGTTATGTTTCTGTTTGTTAAGCGCTATGCTATAGAACAGATGGTCTCAAAAAATCAAATTTGCTGGACAACCTCTGGGTTGTTAACCAGGGTAAATTTGGGAACATTAGGAGACCTTACCTACATGCTATGGTTCCTAGATGCCCATAACAAGGCTTAACGCCGGACTAAAACTCATTTTAGTGATTAGAGTCAAGACATATCTGTGTTGGAGTTGGGCAGCCAAAGGAACCGGGCGAAAAACAATCATATTGGAGATTTGATGAGTCAATCCTTTGAAAGCTTAGGTATTTCCGAACAACGCGCTCGCCATTTAGAAACACTGGGTTTCACAGAACCCACCCCAGTTCAAATCCAAGCCATACCCGAAATGCTATCCGGTCGGGATGTTGTGGGTATGGCACAGACAGGAACTGGTAAGACTGCTGCCTTTTCGCTGCCCATTCTCGAACAGATTGACGTTCATGCCGCTGGTATTCAAGCGTTGGTTTTGACTCCCACCCGGGAACTGGCGATGCAGGTGAAGGAAGCTATTCGCACTTTTAGTGATGATAATGCCCTGTATGTGCTGACAGTTTATGGTGGTCAGTCCATTGATCGACAAATTCAGCGACTGCGACGGGGGGTTCAGGTTGTCGTGGGAACCCCAGGGCGTATCCTAGATCTACTGAACCGAGGTGAACTGAAACTTGATTCACTGCGTTGGTTAGTGTTGGATGAAGCAGACGAAATGCTGAGTATGGGCTTTATCCAAGATGTGGAAAAAATCTTGGAGTCGGCCGACTCTGAACATCGTCAGACGGCGTTCTTCTCAGCAACGATGGACGCTTCCATCTCGAAGTTGGTGCGACGACACCTGAAGTCCCCTGTGACTGTGAAGGTGGAAACTCCCAAGGCTACGCCTAAACGGATCGAACAGTCTGTTTATATGGTTCCTCGTGGATGGTCTAAAGCTCGCGCCCTAGAACCGATTTTAGAACTCGAAGATCCAGAATCGGCGATTATTTTTGTGCGAACTAAACAATCTGCGGCTGATTTAACTAATCAATTGCAGGCGGCAGGTCATAGTGTTGACGAGTATCATGGTAATCTCAATCAGTCTCAACGGGAGCGACTGTTGATGCGTCTGCGCCGCCGTCAAGTGCGCTGGATTGTAGCTACTGATATCGCAGCGCGAGGTCTGGATGTGGATCACCTCACCCATGTGATCAACTATGATCTTCCTGATCAAGTTGATAGTTATGTTCACCGCATTGGGCGTACAGGTCGCGCGGGTCGGGAAGGAAAGGCAATTACTCTTATTCAGCCTATCGATCGCCGTAAGTTGCGAAATATTGAACGTCACCTGCGCCAAACTTTGAGCATTCAGTCAATCCCCAAACGGGCAGAAATTGAGGCGCGTTACATTGACCGACTGAAAGACCGGGTGCGGGATGCTTTGGCTGGGGAACGTATGGCTTCTTTCTTGCCTATTGTCTCTCAATTAAGCGAGGAGTATGATCCCCATGCGATCGCCGCTGCGGCTTTGCAACTTGCTTATGATCAAACTCGTCCGGCTAGTATCGGAAGGGATGATTACGAAGATGATGACGATGCCGTTTCCAACAAACCTAAGCTAATTAAACGCCGCCGCCCAGCTTCTGTTTCCAATAACAGTTAGATGGCTGATTTACCGGATAGGCTTTAATTAATGTGGAGATGCGATCGCTTGGTCGCGTCTCACTCTATTTTTAGGGCAAATATTGAGGGTTAATTAGGTTAATGGCATGAAAAAAGGTGCATTTTCTGCGGGTGAAATATGGCGGCGCTGGGCAACTTTACTGTCTATTATCGCGGCTTTTGGGGTTAATATATGGACTAATATTGCCCCGATTAATGGTTTAACTGTCGGGGATATTTCCAATAATTTTTTTGTTAATACTAAGATAATTCCGGCTAATTATGCCTTCTCTATTTGGGGATTAATCTACTTAGGTTTATTCGGCTTGGCTATTTATCAGCTACTCCCTAGCCAACGAGATAACCCCCGTTTAGCCGAGATGGGTTATGGTTTAGTGTGGGCAAGTATAGCTCAAATTATCTGGATATTCTTGTTTTTATATAGGTTATTTCCCCAGTCGATTTTGGCGATGGTGGTAATTTTATTATCGCTGATATATTCCTATGTAAAATTAGATGTAGGTCGGCGGCGGGTTCCCAAGGGGGAATCTTGGTTAATTAATATTCCCCTGAGTATATATTTAAGTTGGATTAGTGTAGCGACGGTGGTGAATGTAGCGATCGCCTTAAATTGGATTAACTGGAATGGTTGGGGTATGGCTCCCCAAGTCTGGACAGCGATCATGATAATTGTAGCGGCCACTATTGCGATTATTATGAGAGTTCGCCACCAGGAAACCGCCTATCTATTGGTAACAATTTGGGCTTTAATAGCGATCGCGATCGGTCAAAATAATGAACCATTAATTGTGACGACTGCCTTAATGTCGTCCCTGGTAATTTCCCTATTTTCTCTAGGTTCAATCAATGCAATCGTAGACAATGGATAATGGAAATTCATCATCCTGGCGATTGTATAACTACCTCCATTATCCATCAATTGAGAATTGGGGAAGAAGGTCACAAAACCCTAGCCCTTAACTGAGCCAGAGGAAGACACATCATTTTTTTCCAGGTAGGGACATAGGCGCGTTGGTTAAAGACATCGTATTCGTTGCGCTCAATTTCATCTAAAATTTGTCGATAGAGCATTAAGGCGGTCCAAACAGGCCAGCGGATGTCAGGATGAAGGGCGGCGATGCCTTCCTCAGCGAGGGTATAGAATTTTCTAGCCCGCTGTATTTGAAAGCGCATCAACTCACGCCAGCGTTCATCTACTTTCCCATTCAATAAATCCGCTTCGGTATAGTTAAACAGAGCCAGGTCATCGAGAGGCAAATAAATCCGACCCCGTCGAGCATCTTCCCCCACATCTCGGAGAATATTAGTAAGCTGGTTAGCAATACCGAGAGCGATCGCCTCTTCTTTAGGATAATAAATAGACTGGTCACGATTCCAGGGAACACTCAGATCAGGTTCAGCAGTACCCATAACCGCCAAAGACATCAGTCCCACCGTCCCAGCGACCCGATAGCAATATAAATTCAACTCATCAAAGGTATTGTAGCGATTCCGGGACAGATCCATACGTTGACCTGCGATCATATCTCGGAAGGGTTGAATATCCAGGGGGAAGCGACCGAGGGTATCGACCAAAGCCACATCAACCGGATCAATAGGATGTCCAGCGAAAATCGATTCTAGTTGTTCTTCCCAGTGGTCGAGAGTTTCCAGAGTAGTAGAACTTGCCATAGGACCATCTACCAATTCATCGGTACGGCGACACCAAACATAAATAGCCCAAATAGCCTGACGCTTGGCCAGTGGCATCAATTGAGTACCCAAGTAGAACGTCTTAGCATACTGTGCGGTAATTTGGCGACAGAGTTCATAGGAATCTGACCGGGTTGCCGGAGTTCTCATGCGGGGGGATTTAGAGAGTTGCAGCATTCGTTTTTTTTTCAGGCTTGAGCTATCAGCCATAGGTTGTGCAGTTAGCAAAACATCATCAAGGAAATACCCTCGAGACGTTTCAGAGATTAGGGGACTTAGCTAGTCCTCAAGTCTTGTTGAATAGCCTGTGCTGTCAGCTTACCAGAAAGCACAGCACCTTCCATACTAGCGAGATAGCGTTGCATGGTGTAATCCCCACTCAGATAAAAATTAGGGATAGGTGTTTTTTGACTTGGGCGGCAAGCCTGCCGGCCAGGGGTAGCTTTATAAACCGATCGCGGCGTTTTCACCACATGATATTTGAGCAACTTAGCAGGTGATGGGAAATGTTGAGGAAATAGCTTTTCGAGTTCAGCCATAGTTGCGGCCACAATATCCGCATCTGACTTACCAATCCAATCAGCAGCGGGAGCCAAAACCAACTCTAACATTGAGCGATCGGGGTTAGCATATTCCTTACAAGTATTGCTCATGTCTGCATAGACACTAAGCAAAGGCGATCGGGAAAACAGTAGGTGATCAATATCAGTCAACTTGCGATCGAACCACAAATGAACATTAATCACGGGAACCCCTTCCAAACCCTCAAGTTGCTTAAAATAATCAAGCTCCTGCCAAGGTTTAGGCAACATCAGCTTGAGGGGGTCAACAGGCATAGCCGACACATAAACATCAGCGGTTAGCACTTCTTCCGGCGCACCATTTCGAGCCGGAATCACGAATCCCTCAACATAGCCGGACTCATTGACCAAAAACTCCTGAATGGGAGCATTTAATCGCACCTGTCCGCCTCGTTCCGTAATATAGTCTACCAGAGGCTGACACAATCTTTCCGTTGGCGACCCATCAAGAAAGGCCATTTTCGAGCCATTTTTTTCTTGTAGGAAGCGGTTAAGGGCGGTTAGAATGACAGTGGAGGATATTT
>NZ_PKGG01000159.1:0-12502 GCF_046480465.1 Arthrospira sp. PCC 8006 | reverse complement strand
AGCTACCAGCTTATTCGCCAGACCTCAACAAGATAGAGAAATGTTGGTCGTGGTTGAAAGCCCGCATTCGCCATTGCACGTGAGCAGTTTGATTCTCTCGATGATGCCATGGATTCCGTTCTCCCAGCTGCGTCCTAACCACCTTGACTAATGCTATAATTCCAACATTGAAGCCAGGTCAGACTCTAGTATTGGACAATGCAACGTTTCATAAAGGGGGGCGGATTGCTGAACTGGTGGAGGCAGCTCAATGCCGTTTACTCTATCTTCGGCCTTATTCGCCAGACCTCAACAAGATAGAGAAATGTTGGTCGTGGTTGAAAGCCCGCATTCGCCATTGCACGTGAGCAGTTTGATTCTCTCGATGATGCCATGGATTCTGTTCTCAAGGCTGCGTCCTAACCGTATTGACTAGTGCTATAACTACCCGGTGAGGATTCCAGCTCCGAATCTGGATATAAGGAGACCTCTCCTGACCATCCTCATAACTGGTTATATGTCCCGACGCTTAGGGAACTAAGCAAGGCAGGAAACTCAAGGTCATAAACGAACTGAGAAATCAGGGAGTAGAGAGTAACGGCGATAGCCACCCCCAGTTTTGGAAATCATAACTCCAGGATAGAAGCGGGGAACGGAAGGCGTGAGGTAGAACCTACYACCAAGACGCGACCACTGCCAACCATCTATGATTAGGAAGACCGAATGTCCGACTTGAACCATCGTAAAGCACGAGCAGCGAAATAGGTTGACACGCTGCGCCCAAAAGGGCAAGGGGAAAAGTGGGGGATTCTGCATTCTACCCACACAGACCTTTAGAAGTACCCCGGTCGATAGGACAAATCTAACGATGGAATGCCCATATAATCGGAACGTTGTAACCCCTCTAATGCTCTGCCCATAAACAAGTGAGTAATGCTATTCACAAGGCAGTAGTGAAAAATGTAAGCGCATGCTTAGAGGGCTAAGGATGTGACCAGAAGCTAAAGCCCAATTGTCATGGTTGGCATATGCCCAATTGTCACGGTGTGGATATAGATACTGCGGTCAGTAAGAGTATAATGGCGAGGACGAGTTTAAAGACTACGTGCTGAATATAGCTCTGAACATCGAAGTAAAAAGCAGGTCTGTTGATTCTGCTCCTTTGACAAAACAGGGTATCCACACCAGGAGCCGTATGAAGGGAAACTTTCAYGTATGGTTCTGAATGGGAGGGGATGGTGGTGACTCCATTCTCGACCCCTAACACATAGCGAAATGTTTTGACCGAATAAACCATGATTATCTACTGACCAAAATTCATTGTCCAAGTAGCCTGAAGAAAGACCTGAAACAATGGTTAAAAGCGGGTGTACTAGATAACGGCGTATTTGAGGAGACAGAAGCAGGGACACCCCAAGGAGGGGTAATAAGTCCAATACTCGCCAACATCGCACTGTTGGGAATGGAAAGGTTAATTAAAGAAATGTATCCAAACAAAGGAACAGCTATTCAGGTTAACCTTATGCGATCTGCCGATGATTTCGTGGTCATATCCAAAGACTTAGGAATCATTGAACAGTGCCCCATTGCCATTTCTGAATGGTTAAAGCCAGTGGGATTAGAAATCAAACCTGAAAAGACTCGAATTGGTCATACACTCAATAGGATTGAGTATGATGGCAAAACCCAAGAGCCTGGGTTTGATTTTCTCGGATTCAATATCAGGCAATACCCAGTTGGAAAACACATATCTGGGAAGACAGGTGGGATAGCAAGCCGATTAATCGGACACCCAACCCACATTAAACCCAGCAACAAAGCAGTTAAAGCCCATACAGAAGTGATAAAAGGTGTAATCAAACAACATAAAACTGCACCCCAATCAGCCTTGATTAGTAAGCTAAACCCGATGATTCGGGGATGGTCTAACTATTACTCAGGGGTAGTCTCATCTGAGACCTTCAGAAAACTAGACCACATAGTTTTTGAAATGTTACGGGCATGGACAGATTCGAGATGCGGAATGGCAAGTTACGAAAAGCTAAGAAACTATTTCGGACACGGAACGGTCAAACTAAGCAACGGGAAAGAAAGCCATGAAACTTGGGTATTCAAAACCAAGGATGGATTCACATTATGGAATCATAATGTGAATCCAATTGTCCGACATACCCTAATACGCCCCGACGCCACACTTGATGACGGAAACTGGACCTACTGGGCAACCAGAAAAGGACAAGCAATTGAAACGCCAACAAGGGTAGCCATACTACTCAAAAAGCCAAAAAGCCTATGCGCCTGGTGCGGGCAATACTTCACCCCATCAGATTTAGTTGAAGTAGACCACATTGTACCTCGAAGCCACGGCGGAAAGGACGAATACAAGAATCTTCAACTACTACACCGCCACTGTCATGATGATCAAACGGCGCTAGATAACGCCAATGCTGTATCCTTAACAATGGAGCAGTCAAATTAGGAGCCGTGTGCTGGGAAACTCGCAAGCACGGTTTTGTCTGGGAGGGGGAGATGGCGACATCTCTCTCGACCCCTACTCGGTTCCGGTTCTCCCATGAAGTTTGCATAACCCAATAGTTAACCTAGTTGGGACTAACAGTATTTCCGGGGGAAGTGCGATCGCACCCTCCGGTATCTGCCGATTAACAGTGGGCTATCCCCCACGCCACTCTATCAATATCCTATACTCTCCCTAAATTACATCTTTTTGAGCCGACAAAATTATTATGGCTGCTCTGGAAATTGACGAATGTTAGTAGGTATTTTCCATTTACTATATAATAGACCGAGACTAACTAAATTAAAAGAAACCTTATTTATGAATACCGTCAAACAAGAAATTGAGTTGTTGCTGAAAAATTTACCGGAGGATTGCAGTCTTGAGGATATTCAATATCATCTTTATGTTATAGAAAAGTACCGCCAGGGTATTACTATTGCAGATAGTGAACGAAGATTAACACAAGAGGAAGCGGAAGGTTTAGTAAGTAAATGGGTTATCAAGTAGTTTGGTCACCGACAGCCATTGATGATATCGATGCGATCGCGGCTTATATTGCGCGAGACTCAGTTTCCTATGCGGCGGCGGTGGTACAGAGAATCATTGAGGCTACCAGAAATCTGAGCAAATGTCCCCTCTCCGGTGGTATTGTTCAGGAGTTTGGTGACGAAACCGTTAGAGAACAGTTTGCTTACACTTACCGGATTATCTACCGTATTCAGGGAGATGTTGTCACGGTTGTGGCTGTGGTTCACGGTAAGCGATTGTTAAAGCTCGATTTGAATACTCACTAGATTCTAGTCATGAGGGTGAAGTGCTACGCCCACAAGGGGCGTAGCTTTCCAGTCTCAACTACCGTATTTGTAAATTCTTCAGGAAATTAAAGCCGCCCACCAGGGGCGGGGTATTAAACCCACCCAATTTTTACAATTTGTGATATGGGCAGCCTAGCCATCCCTCAAAATTGCGCTGCTGTTCCGGGGTCGGTTCTTCAACGGAGGTAATTTTATAAGCACTGGGACGGGGGGCGCGCAGTATAGCTTCAGAGGTTCGCAATTCGTCTTGATGGAAGAAGCTGATATTGACCTGCTCCCCAGGTTGAAAGTCTAGCAAGCGATCGCTAATATTTTCAACGCCAACCCGAAAACCATTGATAGCTAATAATTCATCCTCCGCATCAATTCCCGCCAATTGTGCTGGGCTTCCCGCTTCTACAAATTTAACTATTGTCTTGCCATTTTCCGCCGCCAGTCGCCAACCCAAATCAGGAACAATATCATTATTTTGAGGTTTAATTACCAAACCAAAGGGTTGCAAATAATCATTTAAAGGCAGTTCTTCAGTACCATGAAGATAGCGGTTAAAGAAATCATCTAAATCCATTTCCGCCACCGAAGCGATCGCCGACTGTAACTCCGCCGCCGTATAGCCCTTTTCCGATTTACCGAATTTTTCCCACATTAGCACCATCACATCATCAAGCGATCGCCGATTTCCATGACGGTTACGAATCAACAGTTCCAGCATCAATGACACCAATTCCCCTTTTAAATAGTAGGAAATTTGATTATTGTCACTATAAGCATCGCGGCGATATAACTTAATCCAAGCATCCCAACTCGACTCACCCAGGGGTTGAACAAACCGCCCAGGACTGTTTAAAAATCGGGAAATATCCTTAGATAAACCATTCAAAAAATCCTTAACCTCAACAATCCCAGCCCGGTAAATAATCCACCCATCATAATAGCTAGTTGCTCCCTCACAAAACCACAAAGAAGTCGTATAACATTCTTGTTCATAGTTAAACACTTCCAACTCTTTCGGGCGTAAGCGCTTAACATTCCAGAGGTGAAAAAACTCATGAGCTACCAACTGCATAAAGCGGTTATACTTATCCCGGTCTCGCAATCCTAACCGAGGATAATTAAGAGAGCAGGAATTTTTATGTTCCAGTCCTCCATAACCCTGACTGGACAAATGCAATAGAAACACATAGCGGTCATAGGGAAGACCCGAAAATAGATTGCTAACCTCGTGAATAATTTTCCGACAATCTGTAATTAAGCGATCGACATCACCATTTCCTTGGCCCCAAATTGCCAATTGATGAGGTTTTCCAGCCGCTTCAAAATCATAAACCTGATGGGTGCCAATCTCAAAAGGACTATCAACCAAGGTATCAAAATCCGCCGCCTCAAAGGTATTTTCGACCCCGGAAACGGACGGTAAACTGGTAGTAACCCACCAACCCTTTGGAGGTGCGATCGCCACTTGGATCGGCAAATTTTCCCATCCAGGAACATAAAAGAACAGAGCCGCCCCATTAAAATAGCCGTGGGTGCTATCCAAATGGTTAGTTCTTACTGTCAACTCATTGGCATAGATACGGTAGTGGACTATGAGCGAGTCTGACTCTCCTGCTTGTACCCGCCATGTATTTTTACTGACCTTAGACCAAGACAGAGATTTATCATGGCGATCGCATACTCGAAAATCCTGCAAATGTCTTGCATACTCCCGCACCATATAAGAACCCGGAGTCCACACCGGCATTTTCAAATCAATCACCCCGGAGTCCACTATCGGACCCGCCAAATTTGGTCGAGAGATTTGCAACCGCACCTCAAACAAATGAGACCCCGGCTGGGACATAGAAACCAGGTAATCGGTGGCTACCGTCGAGTTAGCAGCCTCTGGGGAGGGGGTTCTAATAGCTTGAGTCATTAAACAGAAAAATAGCGACAAATTAGGGCTATTTTAGCTCAAGCCCCAAGAGCGAAGGAGCCAGCCACCAGAGGAAAAACCTACTGATTAGCCAATTGATTAAGGTGCTTGAGATTAATCAAATGGATCACCTGACGTTCGGTATCAATGTTAATCCAACCCTTACTATTGAGTTTTTCGATAATTTTGCTAGTCTCTTCGAGGCTGATATCAGTAACATGAGCCAAATCTTGTTCAGGAATGTTAAAAATATCAGCCCCTTTTTCCGTCATCTGGCCATAATTTTCCGCCAACTCCACCAAAGTATTAGCCAACTTAACCGCCGGAGGGCGGTGTCGGATCTGATAACGCTGGTTAGTTTGGCGCAAACGTCGCACCATAAGTTGCAACATTCGATGATGAAGTTGTGGGTCTTTAAACAGCGTTTGAATAAATCGTTGAGCCGAGACACTAATCAATCGTACAGAGGACAAAGCAATCACATCATTGGATCGGGGAGACTCATCGAGAATCGCCATTTCGCCAAAAAAATCACCTCGCCCCAAAATAGCCAGGGTGACTACATTATCGCCCGACAGTCGCCGTACCTTGACCCACCCGGAAACGATGAAATAAACTGCATTTCCCCAAGCATCCTCCATCACGATTGCGCGATTAGCTGGATACTCGTGCTTCACAGCCACCGACAACAACCATTCCAGAGTTTCTGGGTTTGCCCCTTTAAAAAGAGGAAAAAGCTCACTAAAAGCCTCAGTCTGCATGAGAACTCGCGCTAAGTCAGAAGTTTTATGTTGACACACCACCTCACAAACTGCAAGGGGCTTCGAGATTTCGATCACTAGAGATTTGAAGTTACCCACCGTTAAGGCTCAGGCCCACAACCTGGGCATCGGTGCTTCTCAGGCTATGTTGTACTCCCCCACCAACCCCGTCGGTAAGCGCGAGAGACTTCCAGTAGCATTAAAGGAAGGCAAATCTAAATCTAATTATACCAAGGGAAGTTCCCTATAAAGCCCACTAACTTGTAATCAGCCTTGTAATCAGCAATGACAGTTAGTGCCAACAAACACAGATAGAAGTGGCAATCCAGTGCAACACTTATATAATTATCAGCAAAATCCTTGGCAAATTGAGCAATCGGCTACAATGGCCATAAACTGATAAACAGTTGTATATGTCCATGCTTGGGAAAGGTCTCATCCTAATTTCAACTATCCGAAACCGATTGCCCCTGAATATGAGCACAGATCCAACCTGTTGGTAAAGGTTTATGAAATCCGCATCTTCAAACAATTCGATGCCTCCAAATCCTGCTGTATCTGCTACCGTTGATGTCGATGTCATCGACGGAGACGGAAATATTTTCACATCTTCCCGTCGTTCGGCGGGCAACTCATCAGGGGGTAAACCCCCCCATGGTAATAACCAATCATCCTCTGGGTTAGCCCGTACCAGTGGGAATTTCTCGAATTTTTTAGCTCCTCTAAAAAAAGAAACCTTTGTTGAAGTTGTTAAAGATGTTGAAAATAAACTAAAAACCGTTAACGAAACCCTGTCGATGCTCGACAATCTCCTGGATGCCCAGGGATTCGAGGCAATTCTTAACGAAATGTTATCCTCGATTACCTTTAAAACAGGAGAACTTCTCAACGCCGATCGCACCACGATCTGGCTGATGGACGAAGAAAAGCACGAACTCTGGTCTATAGTTGCTAAAGGAGAAGACGGAGAACCCTTAGAATTAAGGATTCCGGCCAGTGCTGGCATTGCGGGGGAAGCAGCCACCCATAAGAAAATCGTTAATATTCCCTACGATTTCTATGATGATCCGCGATCGGCGGCCGCCAAAAAATTTGATGAAAAAAATGGCTATCGCACCTACACTATGATCGCCATGCCTCTGCTGAATGAGAATGAGGATCTAGTAGCGGTAGTACAACTATTAAACAAACTCAAACCCGATATTAATCCATCATCCCCCCTACAGGAAAAAGTCGATACTATCGGCTTTACAGGGGAAGATGAACAGGTATTCCATGAGTTCGCCCCCTCCATTCGGCTGATCCTGCAATCGTCTAAATCCTTCTATTCAGCCACCCAGAGACAGCGAGCCGCTTCGGCGCTGATGAATGCGGTTAATGCCCTCAGCAAAAGCAGTCTCGATCTCCAAGAAACCCTGACCAATGTTATGGATCAGGCTAAGGAGTTAATGAATGCCGATCGCAGCACTCTGTGGCTACTAGATGAAGACCGAGACGAACTGTGGACCAAAATTCCCATTAATGGCAATCTGACGGAAATCAGGATTCCCCGAAATGCCGGATTTGCGGGAACTGTTGCCGAAAGCGGTGAGCCTTTACTGATCCCCTTCGATGTATACAAAGACCCTCGCTCTGAACAATCGAAGAAAACGGACCAAAAAACCGGGTATCGTACCTGTAGCCTGTTGTGTATGCCCGTTTATAATGCCGACAAGCAACTAATCGGCGTTACCCAACTGATTAACAAGAAAAAACAAGGGGAGTACGCAGCTTACGACCCGGCTAGTTGGCCAGATCCTCCTGAGCAATGGAAAGCCAGCTTTAATAAAGATGATCTCGAATTTATGCGGGCTTTTAATATCCAAGCTGGGATTGCTCTTCAGAATGCCAAACTCTTCCAAAAGGTGAAAGAACAAGAGCAAAGACAGAAAGACATTCTCCGCAGCCTGACTAATGGGGTGATTTCTTCAGACAAAGAGGGTCGGATCATTGCTACCAATGAATGTGCTGTGGAATTACTGGGACTGACTGAATCCCAGGTGACTCACGGTTTATCAGTACGAGAGTTAATCCATCTCAAAGATGGTGATTTCGCCCGCTGGTTCGATTTGGCTTTGAAACCCAAAGATGCTAAGGACCGCCAACAATATTATCCCGATCAAACCCTCTTATCAGGTGCTTCGGAAATTTCCCAAAGTATTAACCTGTCGATTAATTCCATGTCTGACATTAATGATCCTGAAAAAGTCAGCGGGGCTTTGGTGGTCATGGAGGATATTAGCGGGGAAAAAGAAGTTAAGAACTTGATCTATCGGTACATGACCCCGGCTGTGGCGGAATCTCTGTTAGCTAGTGGTGAAATTAAACTAGGGGGAACCCGTAAGGATGTTACGGTTTTGTTTAGTGATATCCGCAGCTACACGACCCTCACCGAAAAGTTGCAGGCTGAGGAAGTGGTGAGTATGCTTAACGAATATTTTGAGGAGATGGTCGATACCGTCTTGAATCATCAGGGAACCCTAGATAAGTATATTGGGGATGCTTTGATGGCTGTGTTTGGTTCTCCTGCGCCTCTACCAAATCATCAGTGGATGGCTGTGCAGGCGGCGGTGGAAATGCGTTACCGTTTGATAGAGTTTAATGATCTGCGTGTGTCTAAAGGACTGATGCCTATTAAAATTGGTATGGGTTTGCATTCTGATGAGGTAATCAGTGGTAATATTGGCTCTAGCAAGCGGATGGAGTTGACATCTATTGGAGATGGCGTTAACTTGGCTTCTCGCTTGGAGGGTACCACCAAGCAATATGGAACTGATATTGTAATTAGTGAAAATACTTATCTCCCTAATGCCGATCGCCTGATTGTTCGCGAACTTGATTTGATTACGGTTAAGGGTAAAAGTCAGCCCGTTAGGATTTATGAGTTGGTTGGTATTCGGGAAGGAAAACAGGCTAGGCCCATTCCTGATGAACAACAACAAATTATCGACCACTACCATCGGGGTCGGGAATTTTACCTGAAACCCGCCATGGAAAAACTCACTGATACCGATATCGTTCCACTTTTGGCACAACTGGAAGATTTTTCTCAGTCCCAACTTAAACAACTCTCCTACAATGAACGTGAGCTGCTTAAACAAATGCTGGAAGAGATGTCCCTTCTACAACTGGAGGAGATTCTCGGCTCAAATACTGTCCGACGATTATCTCTAGCCCAGTTAGCAGCTACGCCACCGGAAGAAATGGCTGATCGGATGGAGGAAATTCTTAATGGTTTAACTCCCCGTGAGACTAAAAAAATGCTGGTCGCTAAACTTCAGCAGTTTACGGCTGATCATGAAACTAAGCAGATGTTAGCTGATGAAGGGGCACAATTGGCCATCAGTGCTGTGCGTAAACTCATCGATCTGTGCCGCAAGAAATTTGCCTCGAAGGCTAAAGAAGCCTTTAGAAATGCTAAACACGAATTTTTGGCGGTTTTGGCGATCGATGCTCAAAATAAAGCAGCAAAACTTCATGTCGATCGGTGTATACTATATGAGACCACCAAGCCCCCCAGTGAAACCTGGGATGGTGTTTGGAAGCTCACAGAAAAATAGTGCAGGGGGCTGTTTTCCCTCATCGTTTCTCTGTTGGGGCTTTGGGTCTCACAACTAATCAGAAAATCCCTAAGCCTCATCAAGGCTTGGGGGTGTGTCAACGGAGAGGTTTGCGCCTCCCCATCTCGGAGATGGCGGGTTGGCTATTGATGGGTAGTGAGGAAATTGGTCGTCAACCCCGGATCTTAGATTTCAGCCTGAACCAAGTTTAGATTAGATAATGACTGAGTTAAACGGACCGTATTCTGACCGACAATGGATAGAACAGGTGAATGACCTGTTGATTGAAGTTGCTCGCGCCGCTTTAGCTGATATCCCTAAATTACCTGGTACTGTTTCGACTTCTGCACTACCTCTGGCGCAACAGGCGATCGCTATCAAAAATCAAGCGGGTCTCTACCAGTCTACTAATTGGCAATGGCAAGAAGCAGATCTTGATTGGGTGGGACGGGTGCGAGAGTTTCTGTTGGAATTGTCTCGCATTGCTTTATCAGATCGCCCATCACTTCCTGAAAATATTGCCCATCGCGCTTTGATGTTGGCGGAAACAGCCCAAGATATTCAGGAAGCCTTGGAAAATAGCGAACCTATTTCGACTTCTGCTACAAATGAAAATCGGGAAGGTTCCCAGAATCTGGATGTTAATGGTCGGTTTAACCAACTACGAGATCAGATCAAAACTGAGTGCAGTGGTAGTGTTAATGCCAATGACCCCCTATGGCAGCAGGTCTTAACATTGTTGGATGTGGCTCAAACTCAATATAATGATTTGCGAAAAAACTAGCTCCCGGACCCTTGGAGATGATGGAAAATTTATCGGGTTCGGTTTTTGATTTTTGGATGTTTTTATGGTAAAATACACAGTGCATATTATAGTATACCAAGTCTGAGCTGGTTTTTAGTGTCATAAGTTTATATGGAATCAGACGGTCAACCTGCCAGTTTATTGGGAAGTCCTACCTATGGATTTTCGGATCTGGTGGGTGCGGTTATTGCATTATTTACCCTCATTTTTCCGTTAATGGCGATCGCTCGCTACTCCCCGAGTCAGTTACAAACGCGACCATCGCCACAGCCTGGGCAGATTAGTACAACCCCATCAGTCAAACCGGCTCCCGAAGGGCTATGATTTGGGCATTAGGATATATAGATAGGTGCGAAACGTTTAGGAGACCAAATAGGGCTGAGATGCCTGAAATCACCTCCTAGTGGGACTTAAACCCCTCGGTTGAATATAAGGATTTGCGACCCTGACCATCCCATAACTATCTATGTGTCCCCACATCTGGCGGAGATAGAGCTCACCAGATAAGGCAGGGAACTCAAGGTCAATATACGGACTGTACTTAACGGGGCGTGACCACCCCAGGATAACAGAAAGTTGAGAGTAACGGCGGTAGCCACCCCCAATTTGGGGATTCACACCCCAGGGTTGAAGCGGGGAACGGAAGGCTCCAAGGTATAACCTAATACCGGAATCGAGACCACTGCCAACCATCCATGATTAGGGAAACCGAACGTCTGGCTTGAACCATCGTCAGTATTAGGTAGCGAAATAGGTTGAAACGCTGCGCTCAAAAGAGCAAGGGGAAAAGTAGGAGGCTCTATCTACTACCTAAAAACAACAATATATCTCGGTATACAGTTGCACAGACCTTTAAAGTACCCCGGTGGAAAGGACGAATCTAAAGATGGAATGCCCGCATAGATGGAACGTTATAACCCCTCTTTGGCTCTGCCCATAAACAAGTGAGCAATATTACTCACGGCAGTAGTGATAAGTGTAAGCGCCAGGTGCGAGACGTTCGGGTATGAAATAGGGCTGAAATGCCAKAAATCACTAGCCGGTGAGGATTCCAGCCCCGAGTTTGGATATAAGGAAACCTCTCCTGACCATCCTCATAACTGTTTATATGTCCCGACGCTTAGGGAACTAAGCAAGGCAGGGAACCCAAGGTCCTAAGCGAACTGAGAAATCACAGAGCAGAGGGTAACGGCGATAGCCACCCCTAGTTTTAGGACTCACAACCCTAGGACTAAAGCGGGGAACGGAAGGCTCCGAGGTGTAACCTAATACCGGAATCGAGACCACTGCCAACCATCCATGATTAAGGAAACTGAATGTCCGGCTTGAACCATGGTAATACATTAGCAGCGAAATAGGTTGACACGCTGCGCCCAAAAGGGCAAGGGGAAAAGTAGGGGGCTCATACGACTACCTGCACAGACTTTTAAAGTACCCCGGTTCTGAGGACAAATCTAACGATGGAATGCCCATATAAGCGGAACGTTGTAACCCCTCTAATGCTCTGCCTATAAACAAGTGAGTAATGCTATTSACAAGGCAGTAGTGAAAAATGTAAGCGCATGGTTAGAGGGTGAAGGATGTGACCAGAAGCTAAAGCCCAATTGTCATGGTGGGGATATGCCCAATTGTCACGGTGTGGATATAGATACTGCGATTATTAGGAGTATAGTGGCGAGAACGAGTTGAAAGACTACGTGGTGCATAAAGCTCTGAACATTGAAGTACGAAAGCAGGGGGTAGTAACCCTGTTCCGATGACAAAANGGGTATCCACATCAGGAGCCGTGTGATGGGAAACTATCAAGCAAGGTTTTGAATGGGAGGGGGTGAAGGTGACTTCACTCTCGACCCCTACCCCTGGAGGGTGAAGGATGTGACCAGAAGCCAATGCCTAATTGTAATGATTAGAATATGCCCACAGGTCACGGTGTGGATATATAGCACCAGACAGGAAAGTTAGGACGTATAATGGAGAGGACGAGATGACTAAGAAAAGCAAAAATGCCAGCCCCCTATAGTTACGACCTCAGACAAAAAGTTATTGATGCAATTGAACTAGACGGTATGCCCAAAACAGAAGCCAGTCAAGTTTTCCATGTCAGCCGGAACAC
>NZ_PKGG01000337.1:0-3725 GCF_046480465.1 Arthrospira sp. PCC 8006 | reverse complement strand
GGTAGCAAAACTACTCAAAAAGCAAAAAGGTAGAGGTACCTGGTGTGGGCAATTCTTTACCCCATCAGATTTAATTGAAATAGACCACATTGTACCTAGAAGCCAAGGCGGAAAGGATGACTACAAGAATATTCAATTATTACATCGCCATTGTCACGACGATAAAACAGCTCTTGATGAAGAGATGATGCTGTACTCTTAACAAGGAGACGGTCAAACTAGGAGCCGTATGAGGTGAAAGTCTCAAGTACGGTTTTGAATGGGAGGGGTAGACCGTGAGGTCTATCTCGACCCCTAATTAATCTCCTAATACAAGATAATTATCTTGATTATCAGGGTCTGATAGTGCTTTGATGATTACACCATCATCCGTTACATAACGTTTGGTTAGATTAACAGCAGCGGCTATTTCAGTTGGTCTCAGTCCGTACATTACTGTCATACCCGTTACCCATAAMCAGCTATGTCGGGATGATTGATGTTGTGAGTTTCTGATGGTATAGGCTTCCTGTTTGGTGTTAAACCACCAATCTTTAAAGGCATTAATGCCTATACGCTGCTTAACGGTGAATCGTGTTTGTTTAGGGTTAATAGGCTCAAGCTGTTTAAGCAAATGGTCTTTGTTAGGTGATTTCTTAGCTATGGCTTTTAAGATGTAGTAACGTTCTTTAAATGTTTTGGAACCTACTAATTGTTCTCCGTTCTGTAGGGGAGTGTATAGCATAACCTTGAAACTCTCCCAGCTAGGG
Organism: Arthrospira sp. PCC 8006; assembly: GCF_046480465.1. NCBI lineage: Bacteria > Bacillati > Cyanobacteriota > Cyanophyceae > Oscillatoriales > Microcoleaceae > Arthrospira > Arthrospira sp. PCC 8006. The sequence continues at coordinate 2,976 of NZ_PKGG01000337.1, read as the reverse complement.
TAATCATCCCAGTTAGGGAACAATCTGAAATATGCCTCTTTAGTAGACTCGTAAGATGCTAAGTCGCTAGCGATATCGCGGGAGCGTGGTCTTCCTGTGTTGCGGTTGTAACCCGCAAAATACTCATCCTCTAGTTGTTGGAATATTTCCCGATAGGTTATCAGATTATCCTCAATCTGGTTCTTTCCTAAGATAGTCGCATCGTACCAGTTCCAAAATTCACTAGCGCTAGTAATGGTTCCCNAAGGCTTCTGATACCAGTTTAGCTTTCTTAACCCCGTCTATCACCCCTTGAGGTGTACACTCAAGATTAGCTGTCTTGGGTAGCCGTTTCCCGGTAGGTGGTTGCTTAAACTGCAATAGTAGGTTGTACCTAGCCCCGGACTTTTGTAGTTTGAGTGTCACTCCTTTGGGACATTCCCCCTTAAACTCCTGATAGGCTTTCAAGAATCTAGCGTAACTCTCATTATAGTTACCCTTTCCCCCTACTGTAGGGGTATCAGTAGCGTTACTCATTTTTTACTCACTTGTTATCCTGTTATGGCTTTGAGTAACACCTAAGTAACGGTAGAATAGGGGTTGTAGGCTATGTAGACGCTTTAATTCCAGTCGAGTGTTTAGTGAAGTGCTGTAGCCTGGGAATTGGTGGGGTGATTAAAGCCTTAAACCGTAAATATACTCATGGGAATAGGATGGGGGTTGGTCTCAGGTTTGATGGGGTGAATAATCTCGCCCGTCATGGGTATATGTATGGGAAAAATCTTTAAGTTATATTAAGGTTTGAATGGCTAGAGATTGGCTGTGGTATGGGTGTTGATCGCCCTAAGAATTGTGGAAATTTGTATGTCAAGTTAAAAGGTTAAATAAATCGGAAGTAATCAGGGGTGAGCGGAATCTTGTTCTAGGATGGGAGCATAGCAATCACCTACATGGAGTATCTATGGATATGTTAGCAGAACAGGTCATGACTTTAACGAATAAAGTGGATGCGCTGTATGAAGTAGTCATGCAACTACGCGGGAATATTCCTAGGGATGATTATGGTTTTTCGGAAATGTTTTCATCGACTAGGACTGATGAAGAAGCATTGACAGATACCTGTGTGGTGATGGAAGAAGCAGATATCGATGCTCCTAAACACAATGGTAGATTATACGCAGTTCCTTGCCAATCAATTCCGGTAAAAGGTGAGGACTACCAGGGGACACACAAAGATATTTTAAGTGATGATTACTATGTCAATAGCAGCACTATGGTTAGCAAAGAAACCATGTTAAGTGCGGATGTTCAGATCCAGCGCTTGACAGCCCAGCTTACTGCTGCTTACAATCGCATTGCAGCCCTAGAAGAACAGTTATTGTCTAAGCGGATGCGTGCTTGAGAGGGTGAGGGGATCAGAGATGGCGAGCAAGTTGTTCGATTTGTGTAAGTAACTGGCTCGATGTCCATTGGCGGAACAAATAGGAAGCGATCGCACATCCTCCCGCACCGACACCTTCTTTAACATATCCTTGTTCAAATGCTTGTAGTTGGGGGTAATGGGAATGGGTAAAATCGAGTTGGGTTGCCAATAAGGGAACCGGAGCGATCGCCTTTGCGAGTCCGACAGTGTCCCCTGTGGTATCTTCTGCGACCCAGCGAGTAGTACCAACAGCGACCCGTCCCGGACACCAGGAAAGATTTTTAGCAGAAGCGATCGCCTCAGCCAAAGCATAAACGGCCAGCATTTGGGTTCCCCCCGCCAAAAGAACGCCGACCCGGCGACTAGCAGCAATAGTCATAGCAGCAACGACAATTTGCATAGGGTCGCCAACAGCAGCAACCAGTGTCAGGGGATCGACTTGACCTGGGGTAATTTTCGCCGCCCGGAGTCCGGTGGTAACTATGGTTAATTTTTGGTCATGGTTACACTGGGGGTGGCTACTGTTGACTTTACCGGCGGCGGGAATTCCCAAACCCATCAACACAGCCAGGGCGGTGGTAGTTCCCCCGACGACACATTCTCCGATGATCACATAACTATGATCAGCCTCAGCCGCAATGCGATCGCCCCAAGCCAACCCAGACTCAAATAGATGTTGAACTATGGTAGAGTTCAAAGCAGCGCCGGAACTGAGGCAATTAGCGGGGACTCCTCCGAGATCGATGGTGGGTACAGAAGGAATTACGGGAACCCCAGCATTAAATAAATATAAGGGAATATTCAGCGCCGCCACTACGGCCCGCGAAATCAGGACAGGGGAAGCGCCAGCCACCAAAGGCGGTAAAGGATAACGAGGAGATGGCACAGGACCCAAGGCCAGAAATTCAGCATCTGCGAGATAGGTGCGGCGGCGATCTGCAGGATTCGCCCCAGCGGCGGAAATTCCCGGAATTAAACCCGTTTGGGTAAATCCCAAAACACAGGCAAAAATAGGCTTTTGATTGCGATAGTTGCGTAACCAAGCCTGACCATTACGGGGCTGTGTATAAATTCGGATTGCCATTAKTCGTCATAGTCGAGCAAAATCTGTACCCAACGGGGAGGGCGGGGAATAGGACTTTTAAGGCGATCGAGCATCAACAGAGACACCAAATGCACCACAAACAGATAAACGATATTATTAGCCAAAACCATCAATACAGCGAAAATCTGAATAAATAGTAAACTTGGGGGTGCAAGTACCCCCAAGCGAATAAAGATAGACTCTAGCAGTTGTGCAATTTGGGTAGTGGCATAAACCCACAAATCCCGACCCAAGAGAATTGACAGCAACCAGTAACGGAAAAAGAAGCCAATAGCGCCAATTAAGGAGCCGATCGCCACAGTCACCGGCCACATAGCGCCTCGTTTCCACAAACCCCCCAGCACCACACCCATCCAACCATAGGGGATAACATAGAGAATGCTGCGTGTAGGACCCATTAACACGGTCAAAAGTAACCCAGAGGTTACAGCACCCATAATCGCCGCACGTCGGTCCCAGCGCAAATATA
>NZ_PKGG01000002.1:0-89200 GCF_046480465.1 Arthrospira sp. PCC 8006 | reverse complement strand
ACATAGATAGTGATGGGATGGTCAGGGGTGCGAATCCCTTATATTCCACCAAGGGGTGGAAGTCCCACTAGGAGGTTATTTAAGGCATTGCAGCCCTATTTCACTCCTAAACGTCTCGCACATCGCCGTTACTCTCAACGCAATTGTTAAGAAATCGTTAAGATTCCCGATTTTGCGTTTTGACCTTGAGTTCCCTGCCTTGTTTTGTATATTTATATACCAAACTTTGGGACATATAAACATTTATGGGGATGCTCAGAGGCGAGCCTCTTATATTCAACCAAGGGGCTGAAGTCGCCATCAGGCGGTTATTTCGGGTGTTTCTACCCTATTTAATGCCTGAACGTCCCGCACTGTATATCGATTATATCAACTTAGTCCGCTGAAAAGCGATCGCCTAAGCGGTTACGTTCCATCAACTCAGTGATCTCAGACCTAGGTAATTCTGGCGGGTGCGGAAACTCCTGGTTTTCCTGAGAATACTCGCAGGCGATCGCCTCGGGGTAGGGTCTAACAGGTTTTGGTTTCCTAGGTCTAATAGTATTGGGTACATCAAACCCCTGAGCCGGTGGAGTTTGATTAACAGAAACTGGGGGAAGTTCCACAGTCGGACGGGGAACCTTCACAACTTGAGTATCAATAACAGGTTCTGGGTCAGCCACAGTCGCCATTGTGGTATCAATAGCAGGTTCTGGGTCAGCCACAGTCACAGAAGCGACCGTCGAGAAAGTATAAAAAATCCTACCATCATCTGTTACCTCAAACTCAGCCGCAAATTCCAGCGCCTTTTGGTCGAGATAAGCCTGAACTTGGGGACCGGGAAGCTGAGTAGCCAAAGCCAGGTCCAAAGGGGTGATCCGTCCTTGATGTTCCCGGATTAAAGCATAAAAAGCCGTATCGAGGCGTTGTTGTAGGCGGCGGGACTGGTAGGAGTAGTATCGCCATAGCATCCAGCCACCGACCCCAGAGGCGATCGCCAATAGCCAAGGAAAAGCCGTCCGCATGAGAAACAGTAAAAAAGCCACCGCCAGCAATAGAGATAAATACTCTCCGCCGCCGGGAGAATGGGGACTTGATTTTGGGGAAATCTGATTTTCGCTCATTCAAATAATGATTAAAGTTATGTTACATTTTTTATGAGAGGAGAGAACACTGGGTCTGCTATCCTCAGCACTTGGTGAAATTTCAGCATCTGCGTTCAGGCCCCCTAGGACTGAACCGAGAGGCATTCAACCAATCCCCGATCTTCTCAAGTAGCGAGATATAAATCACCCGTTGGGTTCAAGGTTAGCACTGCCATATAATTGACAGAGACCTTTAACCAAACTAAACGGGAAAGTCTGGCTAGTCTGGTGTATTGACCCATATGAGCGTTAGAGTTCAGACCTAACAACCAAGGCAGCAATTAATATTTTAGGAATCCTAGCTTCATGTTCTCAAAGGAAATCACCGAATCAAAAACCTACAAGTGGTTTGACGAAAGGCTAGATGTCCAAGCGATATCCGACGACATCACTAGCAAATACGTCCCTCCCCACGTAAATATCTTCTACTGTCTGGGTGGGATCACCCTAGTTTGCTTCTTAATCCAGTTTGCTACTGGGTTTGCGATGACCTTCTATTATAAGCCGACCGTCGCCGAAGCATTTACCTCTGTTCAGTACATCATGACAGAAGTAAGTTTCGGTTGGCTGATTCGCTCTATCCATCGCTGGTCTGCCAGTATGATGGTATTAATGATGATCCTGCACGTTTTCCGGGTTTACCTAACTGGCGGTTTCAAAAAGCCACGGGAACTCACCTGGGTAACAGGGGTAGTTATGGCAGTGATCACAGTTTCCTTTGGCGTAACTGGATATTCTCTTCCCTGGGATCAAATCGGCTATTGGGCGGTTAAAATTGTATCTGGAGTTCCCGAAGCTATCCCCATTGTAGGTTCAACTATTGTTGAATTGATGCGCGGTGGTGCTGCGGTAGGACAACCCACTCTCAGCCGTTTCTACAGCCTGCATACCTTCGTTTTACCCTGGTTGATTGCAGTATTCATGTTGCTGCACTTCCTGATGATCCGTAAACAAGGTATTTCAGGCCCCCTCTAAACTCTGCCTAAATCTTAAACCATCAGATGGGAGTAGCTTTTGCTACCCCGATGGTGGCAGAGCCGAATCATAATACTAAGGAGAGCGATCGCACCATGTCAATCATGAAAAAGCCGGATCTTAGTGATCCAGTCTTGAGAGCAAAAATTGCTAAAGGTATGGGCCATAACTACTATGGTGAACCAGCTTGGCCCAATGACTTGCTGTATATTTTCCCGGTGGTTATCGTGGGAACCTTTGCCCTAATCGTTGGTTTGGCAGTCCTTGACCCTGCTATGGTAGGAGAACCTGCCGATCCGTTTGCGACTCCCCTGGAAATTCTGCCAGAGTGGTACTTCTGGCCGGTGTTCCAAATTCTGCGGGTAGTCCCGAACAAATTGTTAGGGGTGTTAATGATGTCTTCCATTCCGGTAGGTCTATTGGTGGTTCCTTTCATTGAAAATGTCAATAAGTTTCAGAACCCCTTCCGCCGTCCTGTCGCTACAGCAATATTCCTATTTGGAACTTTTGTTACCCTCTGGCTAGGTATTGGCGCAACCTTCCCCATTGACAAGTCTTTCACTTTGGGCTTGTTCTAGTATAATGACACCAGAAATCGGGTTTCTTAGGCAATTGAGGCGAAGGTGTCCAATATTGTCTGGGAAGCTCGGTTTAGTTTTGATGAGGTTCAGAGTTATCGGGAGGGAAAGGTTATCGCTGAAGGGTCAAAAAAAATAACAGGTGCGATCGCCATTAGTATAATCTGGCTAATAGGAGCCATTAGCGATCGCCTTTGGTTTATCTTTGATCGGTCTGTACCCGCCTGGGACCCCGCCTATTACCTAACAGGAAGCCTGATCTACCGCCGCGCCTTCGAGGACCCCCAATGGTTTTCTGGTCAATGGTGGGATTATATCTGGAACCTGTCAGCCAAAATTCCCCCCCTGGTATATATTCTCACCATTCCCTTTCAAAATATATGGGATCCTAGTCCAGACACTGCGAACCTAGTGCATCTGTTTTTTAGTGCCATATTACTAGGGTCTGTGTACGGTATCGGATGCCAACTTTTTAACCGCCAAGTAGCTTTATGGGCGGCGGGTTTATGCTTATTACTCCCGGCATTATATTTATATCGTTTTGAATATCTCCTAGATTATCCCGTCACGGCCAGTGTCGCCTTCTGTTTTTTCCTGCTGACTATGTGGCGCAAATGTGAACAACCGCGTTATCAGTGGTTATGGGCGATCGCCGTAGGAATATCCGTAGGACTGGCATTTTTAGTCAAACAAACCACCGCCCTATTTTTGTTTGTTCCCCTGTTGTGGGTAACGGTGGGAACCCTAAAAAGACGGGACTGGGGAAGGTTTTTTCAAATGGCGATCGCTGGCTTGCTGTCTGTGTTAGTCTTCGGTCCGTGGCTGTCAAATACCTGGCTGTTAATGATCACATCAGTACAACGGGCCACTATATACGCCGCGCGCGCCGAAGGAGATCCTCCCTTAACCGACCCCGAAGCCTGGACCTACTATCTAAGTCTCCTCCCGGACCATGTGTCCTGGCCGTTATTATTAGTTCCCATTGTCGGTTTTTTACTTTACCTAATTCGGTGGCGCAGCCTTCCCCCAGACACCCCGAAATCTAGTTTCGCCTGGTTAGGAGTCTTTCTCATTGGGGGATATTTACTCTGTTCTCTCAACCCCAATAAAGACTTTCGCTACAATTTCGCCCTATTACCCATGCTCTCAATTGTATTAGCTTGGGGACTCACCCTCTGGCCGAAATGGTGGGGGGTGAGAGTGCGTTGGGGAACTTTAGCCCTAGCTGTGTTGTTAATGATCTTAACTCTGTGGCCCGTGGGTGGAGTTCCCGGTCAACAATTCCGCAGCTTGTTAAGTCCCGGAAATACCCGCCACGCMGAAATAGGCGTTAACTGGCCTCACCCAGAAATTATCTCAACCATTTTGGCAGCGGAACCCTACCTACAGAATACCATCGGGGTTTTACCTTCCACGGAAAATATCAATCAGCATAATATCGACTACTATGGCGCAATTAAAGATTTTCAGGTCTACGGTCGCCAGGTGGGTATTGCTTATGACGAAGTTTCTCAAGATGCTGGTTCCCTTTGTTGGTTTATCACCAAAACGGGAGATCAGGGTTCTGTCGATCGCATTAAAGAAGCCCAAGCCTTGATGGTAACAGCGATCGCCCAAGGTCCTCAATTCCCAGTTTATCGTAATTGGCTCCTACCAGATGGTAGCACTTTAAACCTCCATCGTTGCACCCCCTCACCCGTGGAAGTTTCCCCCCGCGCCGATATTTCTGAGGTCGTGAATTTAGAGGCGGTAATTGTTCCTGAAAGCACCCCCCCAGGGACTCCCATTCCCATTACCTACATTTGGTCAGGTCCCCCACAACAGCTTGAGTCGGGTTTGGTGTTATTAACTTGGACTGGATCAGATGATGACAATAATACCCAATGGTTCCACGATCGCGCCATAGGTTCAGGACGGCTAGAATTACCAGAAGACACAGCCACAGGGTTCGAGGTGGTTGAACGCATGGCTATGCTGCCGCCACCGGATGCTACACCGGGCAATTATACCCTGCAAGCCACCTATTTAAGCCGAGAAACCGGGGAAACCTATGCGATCGCCTCCCCCCCCATTACCCTCACCATTGACCCTAATGCAGCCCCCTCACCCGCCCCAGAATTGGATTTAATTACCCAACTTCAACAACTCGCCCTAAAACTTCCCCAGGGTATACAGGGACTGGAGGTAATTTTTAATGAAATTCGTCGCATTAACCAATATGATCCTGTCCAGGACTATACCAAACAGGCCCAAAAAACCCTAGCCTATAGGTTAAACCAAGAACCGGATAATTTAAACCTAGCATATAGCCTAGCTWTAGCTTCCGTGTTAGAACAGGATGTAAATGGAGCGATCGCTGCTTTAGAAACAGTCACCAAACTCGATCCTAATAACCCCTTCGCCCATGGTTATCTCGCCTTTGTACACCTATATAATTTTAACGCTAGAGCTGCCGAAATTGCCCTAAAACCTGCCTTAGAGTTAAGCCCTGAACAACCAGAGTTTTTAGTATTACGGGGGGTTTCTGCCCTGTTACAAGGGCGCTTTATGCAAGCCAAACAGGACTTACAAGCATTAAGTTTAATTAATAATTGATAATTAATAATTATTAATTGTAGGGGCGCGCCTCCGCTGTCAATTCTCCATCCCCACAACCATCTTAATAAACCCGCCCCACCTGCTGTCAATTCTCCATTCCCACGACGATATTAATAAACCCGCCCCACCGTTTCGACTGAGAAACCGGGTTTCTTGACCACCATATGGGTGGTGCGTCAGATGAACAAAATTTGCCGTTGACCCGATAGGTTATCCCTCTGACGCACCCTACGATATGTGTAATAATTAATCATTGTAGGGGCGCGCCTCCCCTGTCAATTCTCCATTCCCACGACGATATTAATAAACCCGCCCCACCGTTTCGACTGAGAAACCGGGTTTCTTGACCACCATATGGGTGGTGCGTCAGATGAACAAAATTTGCCGTTGACCCGATAGGTTATCCCTCTGACGCACCCTACGATATGTGTAATAATTAGTAATTGATAATTACTTACTATTTGAATTGGCTGTAGCGCACTAGACAAAAACTAAAGGTTTATCCTTTAAGGGGCTAAAGGCTTCAGCGTCGAAGCGGTAGAGGGTGGCGGGTCGTCCTGCGCCGCGAGAGGTTTTGATACCTGTGTCAGACAGAAAGCCTAGCTTGAGTAAACGGGCGCGAAAATTGGAATAGTCCGAGAAACCCTCACCTAAAACTGTTAGATAAAATTGGTATAATTCCCCTAGGGTAAAGAGTTCTGGCAGTACATCAAAAGCTACTGGACTGTATTCTAACTTATTACGCAGGCGACGATATCCATATTCTAAAATCTGATTATGGTCAAATGCTAGAGATGGTACTTCTTCTATGGGATACCAAGCTACCCCGGTTGATTGATTAGGAATTAGTTGGGCTTCCTCAAATCTAACTAGGGCAAAATAACTCACAGATAGGTAACGAACATTATAACTCCCTGCACTTTCTCGCGGATCGCGATGGGGTCCGCCAAAACTATAAAGCTGTTCTAAATAAAGGTTTTCTACCTTGATTTTTTCATCTAAAATCCGATAAGCTGCATCTTCTAAAGATTCCCCTTGACGCACTAAGGTCCCCGGAAGACTCCAACGATCGCAAAAAGGTTGCTGTTGTCGCATTACCAATAATACCAACAGGCGATGAGCAGCGGTATCAATGGAAAAAATAATATTATCCACTCCTACCTTAAAGTCAGCGAGGGGGTGGCTAGTCGATGGTTGTGGGGGATTTCCTGCCATATTCAGGACTGCTGGCCAGAACTAGATTGATATAAATTTTGGCGGGCGATATAATCAGCCACCGCCGCCGGAATGGGATGGGGATCACCTGCTTGGCGAAAATCAGTGGAGGAAACAGGTAAACCCTGCCAATTGGCGATCGCCACTTTTCCCCCTAACTCCCGCAGTTTTGCCAAATCGGAGTCTTCAATGTCGTAGCCTGGTCGGGGAACCACTAATAAGTTAACCTCACCCAACAGATCATTAATTTTATACCAACGGGGTATCTGTGATACCAAATCTGAGCCGATAACTAGGGTAAAGTGATCATTAAGCCAAGATTTCCGAGCCTGGTGGACGGTTTCAAKGGTGCGGCGACTGCTAAGTTCTGGTTTGAGCAAAATATTATTTCGGGGTGGATAAATTGAGTTAATCAACACAAATAGCATGGCTTGTCGATGGTCCAGGGAAGCCCCATGAGACTTAAAAGGGTTATCAGCAGCCCAGACTAAAACGCGATCGAATTTCTGAGCTAGTTGAGTTAGAATAGACTGGTGGCCTTCTGTGGGAGGATCGGCGCTGGTTCCAAACAAGGCAATTCTGCTCATCGATTAATGCTCATCACTGGGTTTATTATCCCTATATACGGGGAAACTCGCAACAATAATCATCATCCTTCCGTAACCAGAACAGTCAGCATTGTAGTCCAAAATAACAATTCACAAAATACCCCTTATGGCTAAAGAATTGGCGATTGAAACCCGGGGACTAACCAAACAATTTGACCGCCATATAGCAGTTCATGACCTTGACCTACAGGTGGCGGCGGGGGAAGTTTACGGATTGATTGGCCCTAATGGGGCGGGAAAAACTACCCTACTGCAGATGCTGGCGACTGCAGAAGAACCCTCAACCGGAGAGATTTATATTCACGGAGAAAGGCTATTACGCGATCGCACTAATCCCACTTTAAAGCAGTATATTGGCTATCTCCCTGATGATTTTCCCCTCTATGATGATCTGACAGTTGAGGATTATCTCGACTATTTCGCTGGATTATATTATCTCCGAGAACCTAAGCGATCGCAACGGATTTATGAAGTTTTAGAATTAGTGGATCTTACCCATAAACGCCATAGCCTAATTGCTACCCTGTCTCGGGGGATGAAACAAAGGTTAAGTTTAGGGCGGACAGTAATTCATCAACCCCTCTTGCTGTTGCTTGATGAACCCGTTTCCGGGTTAGACCCCATCGCCCGCCAACAGTTTCGCGACATCATTAAAACCCTCCGAGAAGCCGGAATGACAATTCTCATTTCTTCCCATGTTCTCAGCGATTTAGAGGATTTTTGTACATCTATCGGTATTATGGAACTTGGCTATTTAGTCGAGAGTACATCTTTAGCCGAACTCTATCAGCGCCTGAGTAATCAACAAATTTTCATTTCCACTCTCGGACCTGTTAATCCCTTAGTTACACATTTAAAAAATTGTGCCAATATAGAAGAGTGGGAAGTAATTCCCGAAACTCAACAGATACGGGTGCAGTTTACCGGTGATTTAGAAACACAAGCCCTTTTATTGCGATCGCTCATAGATGCAGGTTTACCTATTACCCAATTTTATCCCACCCAGGATAATTTAGAATCAATTTTCTTGAAATTGGGACATAAACAGGCATCTTAAAACCGCTCACAATTAACCAACTATTCTTGACTTCAGGTAATGATTATGATACCTAATTTGATGGCATCTGTAGCTAACTGGAATCCCCAGTTAATTCGAGAATTAAAAGGCAGACTCAAACCTCGCAACATTACCTTAGTTAGTAGTGTTTCTCTCCTCAGCCAAGCACTGCTGATCTTCTTCTTTTATGCTCAATTACCCACCGAAAAAAGTCCCTATGGTCGATATGTCCTAGACTCTAAACAGTTACCCATAGTCATTGAATGGCAAACCTGGTGGAATGATATATTTATGACCCTGAATTGGATTTTACCCATGGCTTTAATGTTGGGTGGCGTGTATATGCTCATTCAAGATTTGGCCCTAGAGGAAAAGCGCGGCACCCTCAATTTTATCCGCCTCAGTCCTCAACCAGGTCGGGATATTTTAGCCGGAAAGCTAATGGGTGTTCCCATTTTACTATACCTAGGATTAGCTTTAGCTTTACCATTGCAGATTGTCGTGGCTATTAACGCACAAATACCCATGGGATTACTGTTATTACAATACGGGGTATTTGCTATTGTCGCCATGAGTTTATTTAGCCTATCTCTGCTATTACCTTTAGTAGGATTTGCCGCCGGGTGGCTAGGAGCATTAATCGCTGTATTTATAGTCTTTCCCAGCTTACAATTTTTTCAATTAATCTTTGGTGTAGCCCGATTAGCAAACGATAACCCAAATGCTTGGCAAGATTTTAATAATCGCTGGGATTTATGGATTAAATGGTTTAATATTCCGGTTAGCTATAATATAGCTGCCTGGTATGGGTTTATGAGCCTAAGTTTAGTGATTTTAATGGTGGGAACTTGGCAAGTTTTAAACCGCCGATTCAGTGACCCCGCCACCACATTACTTAGCAAAAAACAGAGTTATTTAGCAGTATTTAGCCTCAACATATTTTTACTGGGTTTTGTCACTCCTATCCGGTCTACCTCATGGCAGGACTTAGGAACATTTTTCCTATATGGGCTAATTCCCTGGTGCTTATTGTTGGCGATCGCCGCCTTATCTCCTCAGCGTCAACCCTTGCAAGATTGGGCGCGTTATCGTCGAGAGTCTACCCGTAATCACCTCAAAAATCGCCAACTATTCCAGGATTTACTCTGGGCAGAAAAAAGCCCCAATATGTTAGCAATATTCGCTAATATCATGATCACAATTGTCCTGTGGACTCCCTGGATTTTGACCGCGAAATTTAAATTTAATTCTTACCAATCTCATCAAAATTGGCAGGTTATTTTTAGCTTGGTTCTCCTGGGTGGTTTAATTCTAATTTGTGCAACTGTAGCGCAGTTAATCCTACTCAATAAAATCATCAAACCGCAACTTTGGGCGGGAGGAATTATTCTCGCTATCCTGGTATTTCCTTTCATTTCCATAGTGCTTATGGCAATAGAACCCCACCAATATCCCCTGCCATTTTTGCTGTCTTTTATGCCTTGGGCTACTTTAGAATCAGCACAATTTATCGACTTTTTCCTGGCTATAGCTATCCAATGGACTGGCTTATTCTTACTGAATGTGAAGCTACATAAAAACTTGCTCAAAGCCGGAGAATCTCAATCTAAAGCCTTGCTAACTAACAGGTAGATTGACCTAGAGTTTTTCTAACTCAGATTTTCTAACTCAGGGTGATTGATAGCGATCGCCCTGTATTTATCTAATCGCCAAACGGTGTTATGGGATACAATTGTCATAATTTGTGGCTGTCATAATGGTGGATTACACACCCGACAGTAGACCTAGACCCTCCCCTGGGAGTCCACAATTCCTGAAATATGAAACCTAGAATTATCGTTTGCAATTTAGGACGCACTGGCTACAAAATTTTTTGTCTGTTGAGACAACAAGGAGCTATTGTTGTAGGGGTGAATGAGCAACCCGTCAAAGGTGAAGGATCAGATGTAGTTGTCGGTAGTTTTCGCGCCGCCTCTACCCTGTTAGCCGCTGGTATTCAAAGCGCCCATGCCCTCGTACTGGCTGGTAATGATGATGCTACCAATCTAGCAATTTTAATGCAAGCGAGGATTCTCAATCCCCAAATCCGAATTATTAGCCGTCTGTTTAATACTAATTTAGGACAAAGCCTCGATCGCATTTTACCAGATCATACTACCATGAGCGTCTCCGCCCTAGCCGCTCCCGTGTTTACCTTTGCCGCTTTGGGAAGTCGTGCTATTGGTCAACTGCGACTATTTAACCAAACCTGGCCAATTCATGAAGAATTTATCGATCCTGAACATCCTTGGGTCGGTAAAAGCCTCCATGACCTATGGTGCGATCGCGATCGAATGCTGATCTATTACATTCCTAATAATAGCCACTTAGATCTAGTTTCAGCAGTTATTGAGGGACAAAAACTTGATGTAGGCGATCGCCTAATTATTGCCACTAAACCCAGTATCCGCACCCAGCGTTTCAGCCTCTATCAAAGGGGGATGAAATTCATCAACAGCCTAAAAAAGTTTCAACAGCATGGCAAAAAAGCCCTTTTAATAACCCTGGTGTTAATGCTGACAATTTTCTTGGCTACCCTAACTTATGTAAGCATTAACTTAGATAATTCCCTAGTTGACTCCCTATATTTTTCAGTAGGAATGATTACCGGGGCTGGTGGTAATGAAAAAGTTGCAGAAAATGCCCCTGATAGCATTAAAATCTTCACCGCCATAATGATGCTAGTAGGTGCCGGGGTAATTGGTGTCTGTTACGCCTTACTTAATGACTTTGTACTAGGAACCAGGTTAACTGAATATCTCAACGCTACACGGGTTCCACAACGCAACCATTATATAATCTGTGGTTTGGGTGGCATTGGTGTTCTAATTGCTGAACAACTACACCGCAGCGGCTATGAGGTAGTGGTCATTGATCGCGATCCTAACTGTCGCTTTATCAGTACAGTGCGATCGCTTAGAATACCCTTTGTCGAAGGTGATGCTTCCCTGTCGTCTGTCTTAGACAGCGTCAATGTTCGACAAGCAGAAGCCCTCCTCGCCGTCACCAGTGACGACACCGCCAACCTAGAAATAGCCCTCAGCGCCAGGGCTATAGCACCCCACCTGCGGATGATAGTTCGTAACCAAGACCCTCAATTTGGGTTAATGGTTCAGCAGGTATTTGATTTTGAGACCGTTCTGAGTCCCACAGAAATTGCTACGCCCGCCTTTGCGGCGGCGGCGATCGGCGGTAGAATTTTAGGCAATGGCATCACCGCTGATAGTCTTTGGGTCGMCCTCGCTACCCTCATCACCGCTAACCATCCCTTTTGCGGACAAAAGGTGAGAGATGTCGCCACCAGAGTTGATTTTGTCCCCCTGTACATCGAAACCAACAGCCAAACTATACATAGTTGGAAGTTATTAGACTCCCTGCTAAATCCTGGAGATGTTCTTTATTTGACCCTTCCCGCGCACCGTCTCCAACAACTTTGGCATCCTCTATCTATTAACCGTCTCCCCGGGAATTTGAGCCAAACCGAAAAAGCCACCAGCGACAGATAACTTATCCCTGATGTCTGCAATGTTTTCCTGCTAACCGTTTCAGGTTTTCAACTCTACTATAGAATTTGTGACAAAAATCTCTTAGTCCGTTCTTCTTGAGGATTGTTGAAAAACTCCTCTGGAGTCCCTTCTTCCACCAACAGACCATCTGACATCAAAACAACGCGATCCGCTACTTCTCGCGCAAATCCCACCTCATGGGTGACACAAACCATCGTCATCCCCTCACTAGCCAAAGTCCGCATCGCATCCAATACTTCCCGCACCATTTCCGGGTCGAGGGCGGACGTAGGTTCATCAAATAACATAATTTTCGGTTGCATAGCTAGGGCGCGGGCGATCGCCACCCGTTGCTGCTGACCCCCAGAAAGCTGACCCGGATACTTTTTCGCCTGTTCCAGAATACCAACCCTTTCCAAAAGTTGCATAGCCACCTCCTCAGCCTTAGCTTTCGGCCATCGCCTCACCCAGATCGGTGCTAGGGTGACATTTTGCAGGATGGTTAAATGGGGGAATAGGTTAAACTGCTGGAACACCATTCCCACTTCCCGACGAATTTCCTCAATATTTTTCAAATCATGGGAAAGCGTGATCCCGTCAATAACAATACTCCCTTCCTGAAATTCCTCCAAAGCGTTAAATGTCCGAATAAACGTAGATTTTCCCGAACCACTCGGACCCATGATCACCACCACCTCACCCCGTCTCACCGTTAGGCTGACACCTCGGAGAACATGGAAGTTATTACCATACCACTTATGGACATCCTGAGCGATAATGACAGCATCAGAAACGGGTGTTTGCGAGTCTTGGGGCGGACCGGCTTGTGTCTGTGTCATTTTAGGTACAATTCAAGTCATATTAAATTTTACCGTCGATTATACCTGAAATCTGCCCGGACTGCCCGACACAGATTTTTTCGTTTTTACTTGCGATCGCCCCCTTTATATCGCTAAGATAGAGTGTTTGGGTTAAAAAAGTTATGAGGAACCATTATGTCAAAGCGAACTCAAGTCGTTCTCACTAAGGATGTTAGCAAATTAGGACGCGAAGGCGATTTAGTAGAAGTAGCCCCCGGTTATGCGCGCAACTATTTGCTACCCTATAGTTTCGCAGTCCGCGCCACTCCCGGTATTCTCAGACAGGTCGAACGCCGCCGGGAAGAAGAACGTCAACGGTTGATTGAACTTAAACAACAAGCCCAATCCCGCAAAACCGCCCTGGAAACCATCGGTCGGTTTACCATTGCTAAACAAGTCGGCGAAAATGAGGCTATCTTTGGAACCGTCACCACCAGCGAACTAGCCGAAGCCATTCAGAAGGCGACAGGTCAAGAAGTAGATCGCCGTGGTATCACCTTACCTGATATTAACAAAATTGGTTTCTATAAGGCTGAGATCAAACTCCATCCTGAAGTTACCGCCACCGTGGAAATCCATGTAGTTGCTGAGTAGCTATCTGCTACCATAGAACTATCCTGGGGCGCAAGCCAGACGCGCCCCCGCTTCCGCTAATTAATAACTGTTAAACAGCCACTATCTACTATCTACCGTCTACAATATCCTAATTATGGCTGAGAGTCTGCCGATATCGCCGTTAAGCAACGATCGCAACCCTCCCCAAAATATTGAGGCGGAGGAAGCCATTTTAGGTGGCATACTTCTTGACCCGGAAGCTATTAGTCGCGTCGCCGACATCCTCAAACCAGAACATTTTGCCATTAGCGCCCATCAAAGTATTTATCGGGCTACCCTAACCCTTCATTTACAGGGAAAACCCACAGATTTAATGACCGTTACTACCTGGTTAGCAGATCATAATCAATTAGATGCTGCTGGCGGTCAGATGAAGTTAGCCGAATTAGTCGATCGCACTATTTCCGCTGTTAATATTGACCAGTATTCTTTATTGGTCATAGATAAGTTTTTGCGCCGTCAGTTAATCCAAGCTGGTCAGGAAGTCGCCCAGTTAGGCTATCAGACTAACATGGAATTAGAAAAGGTGTTAGACCAAGCCGAACAGCGGATTTTTGGGGTAACACAAATTAAACCAAAACCCGATTTATTGTCAATTTCAGAAACCTTAATTGAGACATTTCAGGGCATTGAAGAACGCTCCGAAGGATTAGCATTACCAGGTATTGAATGCGGTTTTTATGACTTAGATGCCATGACCGGAGGCTTTCAACGGTCGGATTTAATTATTGTAGCTGGTCGTCCCTCTATGGGAAAAACCAGTTTTGCTATTTCCATCGCCCATAGTATTGCTAAAAAACACAATTTACCAATTGCCGTTTTTAGCCTAGAAATGTCTAAGGAACAGTTAGTTCAACGACTGTTATCTAGTGAAGCCAGAATTGAAAGTAATCGACTGCGATCGGGACGCATTAGCCAAGCTGAATGGGAACCCCTCACTCAGGCGATCGGAACCCTATCAGAATTGCCAATTTTTATTGATGATACTCCCAACCTTACAGTTACCGAAATGCGCTCAAAAACCCGCCAGCTACAGTCTAAACAAGGTGGTAACTTAGGGTTAGTTTTAATTGATTATTTGCAGTTAATGGAAGGGGCTAACCCTGATAACCGAGTCCAGGAATTATCTCGCATTACGCGATCGCTTAAAGGTTTAGCTAGGGAACTAAATCTGCCAGTAATCACCCTCTCCCAATTAAGTCGAGGCGTTGAATCACGCACCAATAAACGTCCCATGATGTCCGATTTAAGAGAGTCTGGTTGTTTATCAGGGGATAGTTTAGTCACCCTAGTAGATAGTCGTTTACCAGTTCCCATTCGAGAATTAGTTGGCAAATCTGACTTTTCAGTTTTAGCTGTAAATCCAGACACTCAAAAGTTAGAAAAAGCCACAGTTCAGCGAGTTTTTGCCACCGGAGTTAAGCCAACTTTTCATTTAAAAACTCGTTTAGGAGGTACTATACAAGCCACCGCTAATCATCAATTTTTTACCCTCAAAGGTTGGGAACGTTTAGATAAATTGACTACGGGTTGTCAAATCGCTTGTACCGCCGAAACTAATATTTATTGGGATGAAATTTCTGCCATTGAACCCGCTACAGAAACCGATGTATATGATTTAACAGTTCCCGGTTTACATAATTTTGTAGCTAATAATATCATCGTCCACAACTCCATTGAGCAGGATGCCGATATAGTAATTATGCTATATCGAGATGATTACTACAACCCAGATTCACCAGATCGCGGTCTAACCGAAATTATTATCACCAAACACCGCAACGGACCCACAGGAACTATCAAGCTACTTTTTGACCCTCAATATACAACCTTCCGTAATCTCGCCAGAGGCAGATAATTCTTACTTTTAATTATTCCCTGTTATCCATTATCCATTATCCATTATCCTGTAGGGGCGGGTTCCACTGTCAATGAAATATCCCACCAGTAAGATTACTAAACCCGCCCCACCCCACCTGGTTAATAATTAATAATTAATAATTAATTATTAATTCGCGGGTGATTGAGGGCGGGTTGATTAATATGGTCGGTGGGTAATCTAATTAACTGTTGAACCCGCCCCTACAACGTGATCAATTATCAATTATCAATTAATTCGCGGGTGATTGAGGGCGGGTTGATTAATATGGTCGGTGGGTAATCTAATTAACTGTTGAACCCGCCCCTACAACGTGATCAATTATCAATTATCAATTAATTCGCGGGTGATTGAGGGCGGGTTGATTAATATAGTCGGTGGGTAATCTAATTAACTGTTAAACCCGCCCCTACAACGTGATCAATCAATAATGAACAATTGTTAATTATTCATTATTCATTATTCATTATCCTATGGTGTGGATTTTGATAAAATTGGTTCCCTTAGCCTTCCCAGAAGGGATACCACCAATAATCAAAATTTTGTCTCCGGGGGAAGCCATTTGGCGCACTAATAGATAAGTTTGGGCTTGATTTATCAGTTCCTCAAAGGATTCTACCTCCTGTTCCAGCAGCAGAGGTTTCACACCCCAAACCAGGTTTAAACGATGGTAAACCTTGGGATTAGGAGTTAAGGCAACCACAGGCGCTTTCGGGCGTTCAGCCGCCGCTAATTGCCCAGTATAACCACTACAGGTGTAGGCAATAATACAATGTAGATCGATAATTTTATCAATGGTATTTATCGCTTCACTGATAGCATGGGTCTCATCATTGAACGCGGGTGGGTAGTTGATGAAATTGATTTCCGGTTCCACGTCCTCTGCAATTTTCGCTAACATTTCCACAGCCCGAATCGGATATTTACCAACTGCTGATTCCCCTGATAACATCACCGCATCAGTTCCATCAATAATTGCATTAGCTACATCGGAGGCTTCAGCCCTTGTCGGACGGGGATTATTGATCATACTGTCCAGCATTTGAGTAGCTGTAATTACTGGAATCCCTTTTTGATTGCAAAGGCGAATAATTTGTTTTTGCAGTAGTGGGACTCTTTCGGGACTCATTTCGACCCCCAGATCACCCCGGGCTACCATTAAACCATTACACTCGGAAATAATCTCCTCTAAATTAGCGATCGCTTGAGGTTTTTCGATTTTGGCCATCACCGATATTTGTGACGCATTTTTGGACGCTAAAAAGTCTTTAAGAACTCGCACATCTTCTGCGTTCCGCACAAAGCTAAGAGACACCCAATCAACACCTAGAGAAATCCCAAATTCTAAATCTTGCTGATCTTTTTCAGTTAAAGACGGTAAACGTAGAGTTAAACTGGGAAGATTAACCCCTTTACGGCTTTTCAGAGTCCCTCCTTCAATGATTTTACATTTAACTTGATTCCCGGAAATTTCCTCAACCTTCAATTCCAATAATCCATCATCTAGCAGAACCTGCGCGCCGATTTCCGCTTCTTCTCCCAGGTGCAGATAGTCGATCGCAATCGTATTAGGTTTACTCTCGTATTGGTCAATAGGAACTAGGGTAATATATTCTCCCGCCATCAATTGTATACCACCATCAGGAAGCTGTCCTACCCTAATTTTAGGACCCTGTAGGTCTTGTAATAGGGTGATAGATGTTTTTAACTCCTGTGAAATTTCTTTCAGTAGGGCGACTGTTTTGGTGTGTTGTTCATGGCTACCATGGGAGAAGTTGAGGCGTACTACATTCATCCCCGCTTGGATCATTTGATAAAGCACTTCACGGGAATTACTAGCTGGACCAATGGTAGCTACAATTTTAGTTCGACGGTTTAAAGGTTTCATAATCCCTTGAGTAAATAATTAGGTCAGTGTATGAATTGAGTTATCTGCGAGAGTCATAATCATAGGCGATCGCCTATTCATAGATCCGATAATCTCATGGATTTACATCAGCTCGCCACCTATATTATAAAAGTATATTGGCAATTTGATAACTCTCCCATACCCTCTATAATCTCTTCTTAACCCAATTTTAAATCACCGGACATTTTCAGGATTTGATCAACCCAACCACTTAGCCACCCAGCAACGCGACTTTCCGAGTATCAAATAATTTGACAATTCCCTCAGTCACGGTTTTTTTAATGTGTGGATCACATCCAGCTAAAAATTCCTCTGACGAGATTTCCTGTTGAAAAAACTTTTGGGCGCGGTTCCGTTGATTTTGCATTTCTGCAAATCCCATTTGCTTCACCATATATGTTGTCAAAGGTGAATTTTTGATATCATAGTAAGAATGCTGAGTTCTCCCTTTTTCCAGAAGAATAAGCACCGTAGATTCTAATTCATCTTCAGGGTGATAATCATTTTCTATTTCCGGCAGAAAATCTATCAAAGAAACCGTCACAAAATTTTCCGATGGCATTTCTCCCATTAAAGTAGAAACCGGAATTACGCGACCAAATCGCAGAGATAAGGCTTCTAAAAAGGCAATAGTAAATAATTTACTACCTAGATATAATCGACCCACGGCAATATTTCTTTTTGCCCTGGATACCAATTGTTCATAAATGCTATCTTCGGGATAGCCTCGGAATTGATGAAAAACCACTTCCGGCTTCAGAAAATTCATAAACCCTTCCATTTTTTGGAGGGCTGTTCTATATTGACCAATGGTGTAAGCACTAGGATTATTCAGATGATGATTAGTTTCAGGAATTAGGTTCCAGGTATTATCTAAAAATCTGGCTGCACTAGGATCGGCGAAACTCCGCACGTCACGATTAGCCATACGAATCGATCGCTTGACAGTTTCGATTAGCTCCCCATCGGTTAATTTAAGGTTGAATTTGTCAACGATCGCCTGTAATCTTTGATATAAAATATCGCTATTATTTAATCCGGTTTGGGTAGGAGTTCGGAAGGGAATTGTAGCTTCTATACAGGCGACTATTTTCGCTAACAACTCTTGACTCAGAAAAGGTTGTAATACTTTCGCCGCCACTAAAGCACTTAAAAACTCATTTTGCCCTTCTAAAGGTAAGAGCATTTTTCCCGGAGACATATCAAAAATTATCCGCACCATTTCAAAGGTGGGATCTTCAGGAATATCTACGGCTTCACGAATCCAAAGATGTTCTCCTACTTGGCGAATGAAGGGAACTAAGTAATAGGTAAGATTAAAGTTAACGCTTTGGTCAACCTGCACATAAACCACATCATGGAATAAGGCGGCTAATACCTCAATAGCATCTTCGGAACCTCCCACCTCAAAAATATGATCTGGGGTATGAAAATACCGCCACGGTCCGGTCATGGTTTGGACAATTAATTCCGAAATGCTGACCAGTTTTTTCGCGTCTACATCAATCCCAAGTTGATTCATTGCCCAAATTAACCTTTGAAGGCACTGCTGATTATAATCCTGTTGTATATCCATCCGACCCACTAAAATTAGACCAACCTCTATTATAAATATATTTATCCTCAGAGTTGGGGTGATTATCTATAATCTTCTTCAGTTAGATCATCAGCCCACATTCTCTATTGTGCTATGCTATCGTCGGAAATCAGGATATCTATTTCCGTAGCGATCGCTACCTTGGGTTCTAGGGGCAAGACAAACTGAGGGTTTCTCCCTACAGATGGCTATACTCCCCAGCTACCACTACCTCACCTGCTAACAGGAGTTATGTAATTTTACTCCAACCCGGCAGTACCTCCCAATTTTAAAGAAGATAATAGCATAATCAAGGATATTAATAACATCAAAGTTGAGATGGCATTAATGGCAGGTGTAACCGATAGTTTAATCATACCATAAACAAATAATGGCAAAGTAGTAGCACCTACCCCACTGGTAAAAAATGATACCACAAAATCATCTAATGATAAGGTAAATGCTAATAAACTGGCGCTGAAAATACCCGGCCAAATTAAGGGAAAAGTCACCCGCTGAAACACTCGCCATTCATTGGCTCCTAAATCTAATGCGGCTTCTTCTAGTCTAGGGTCAAGGTCTGCTACTCTCGCCCTGACTACAATGGTGACAAAGGAAATGCTAAAGGTGATATGACCAATAATTACAGTTGGTAAACCGAGACTTAATCGCATCCCGGTGAGGTTTTCTACTAGCCGAAAAATTAGGGTCATAAATACCAACAAGGAAATTCCCAAGGTGATTTCGGGGATAACCATTGGTAAAAATAGCAAACTTTCTAAAAGTTGATAACCAGGAAATTTATAGCGTTCTAATGCTAAAGCG
This sequence comes from Arthrospira sp. PCC 8006, assembly GCF_046480465.1. NCBI lineage: Bacteria > Bacillati > Cyanobacteriota > Cyanophyceae > Oscillatoriales > Microcoleaceae > Arthrospira > Arthrospira sp. PCC 8006. The sequence goes on along the minus strand of NZ_PKGG01000002.1, from coordinate 69,836 downwards.
ATCGCCGTTCCTAAAATGGTGGCGATCGCACTGGAAATAGTAGCCACTATCAGACTATTATATAAGGCTGACCAAACTCCCGTCGTCGATAGATCCGCCGTCTGTGCTGGAATGCTTCCCAATAAACTCCTATACCAGTCTAGGGTAAATCCACTCCACACCGCGTTAAAACGGGAAGCATTGAACGAATAAACCACTAAAATGGCGATCGGTAGGTATAGAAACGCAAACCCTAGGGCGACATTTACCCACAGTCCAGTTTTACCCAGGGAACGGATTAGCAAATCAAGTCTGGTCACAGTTGATCGGTTCATATTGTACTCATTATCCTATCCTACTCCTATTGGCAGATATTCTCATCTTCAAATCTCCCTTATCATCCTGATAGCTAACTAATACAACCGCAAATCTACTGAGAGTGATACCACTCGCAAAATTAAGTGTTTGAAGTCACACACATCTGTGGAATATTTTTTATAATAGGGAGAAGTCAAGCCGAACTATAAGCAATATTAAACATTCAGTTCACCAAAACTAATGACTAGATATTTGCCTAGTCGAGCTGGGACTTGATCCGCTTTTGTCGGTTGTGGGGGGACTACTCTCCCCACCCACCTGTTGTCAGAAAAGTTGAATTGGGAGAAGGATTTTGATTGTTACCCTTATTGTGCGCCTGTATTTGGCGATCGCCATGCTAACATTTGCCTATTTGTTGCAAAAATTTTTACGCGATCGCACCACCCCGAAAACACAACTATCTTCATGGCAGATCTTAATCTTAGCAGCAGCATTATGGCCGATTGTTTTACCGATATCTTACTTAGAGCGAAAGGTCAACAAACCTAAAATCGTCATGAGTGAATTACCATCTTATCGATACTTAGGGAATCGCTCCTACAATCAATATCTGGGATACAGCGATCGTCGCGCTTCCTAAATATTCCCCAAAACCGCTATCTTCGTGGGTGCATTACTTACCGTTTTCAGCCATTTGGAAATAAACCCAAACTGGAACTATGACTAACATCATTAACAGTATAGACAGAGCTGAACCCAAAGGCCAATGACGAGCTTGCAAAAATTGATTCTGGATTAAATTACCAATCATCACGGTTTTCGACCCTCCCAAAATATCTGGGGTGATAAATGCTCCCAAAGCGGGAATAAATACTAAAATAGAACCCGCAATAATTCCCCGTCTGGTTAAGGGTAATAAAATCCTCCAGACTGTGCGGATATCGTTAGCTCCTAAATCTTGGGCGGCTTCAATCAAGGAAAAGTCGAATCTCTCCCAGGTTACATATAACGGTAAAATCATGAACGGTAGATAGCCGTAGATTAAACCAACTAGGACAGCAAAGGGGGTAAATAAGAGGTTGAGGGGTTCGTCAATTAAATGCAGGTTTTGTAGTAGGGTATTCACCACTCCCTGGTCTCGTAAAATAATCATCCAAGCATAAGTTCTCACTAAGAAATTAGTCCAAAATGGAATAATTACCAGCATTAACAATAAATTACGCCAACCACGAGGACGGGTAGCTATGAAAAACGCAAACGGATAAGCGATCGCTAAACAAATGATCGTCGTAAATGCCGCTAGTTCCAGCGATCGCACAAAAACTCTCAAATATAGGGGATTCAACAGCCTTTGATATTGCCCTACCGTAAAAGACCACACCACCCCCCCATAGGTTCCCCGTTCCAGAAAACTGTAAATCAGCACAATCACCAGCGGCACTACAAAAAATATCACTAACCACACCGTCGCGGGTAAGATTAACCATATTCTCTTGTTCACACCGACAGTTTCCCCCAACGGACTTGAAGCCTTCTGTTTACCAAAAATCATATCACTAGGGTGATTGTGTTAAGTTTTGTTACAAAAATTAAGAAATGTTAAAAAAATCGACTTTTTGGGGATACCCTTGACTTTATCGTTGACTTGCGGTACTATTTTTATATAATTGGAATATTCAAAACTTTTTTAATTTTGCAAATACCAAATTATATAAACTACACCTAGGATAGCGCCCTTCCCTCTCCCTGTCAACCCCTACTTTACTAACGGCGGCGAAATGTTTGGAAAATTGCCACCCATTCCCCCACCTCGGAACAGGTGTCCGTATTGCAGCCTGATCATTTTCTGGTATAATCATCGCCAATTGGACAAATGGAGGCAGGTAAAATACCCTGTCAATTCTCCACTTAGCGCCAGCAAGTGGTGCTGATCATTATAAAACCGACCAAGTAGCATACTTCAGATAGACCTTGCAAACCCTTAACTTCCCGGAAGCAACTCATACCCTGGTCAAATCCTTGACCCATCATAGCGACCAGGAACTCCTGACCCTGTTTCAAAATCATCCAGATCGGGGTCGATACTTTGTAGTAATTTTCTGTCGCTATGCCCTCATTGTCTATACTCTGATTGGTCACTCTGTCAAATCACCAGTTCAGGCTGAGTATTTATTGGCGTTGACCTGGCGACATATTTTTTATGAAATGCGGGGTCTGAACCTGCGTAATGAAAAAACTCCCGACTCCGAAACAACTCTACAAAACTGGATTATTAACGTTAGTGCTATCTGTATTAACCGCGCTGAACTTCCCCCAGTTGAGTCTATTCATTACTCACTCAAAGATCAGCCACCCCCCCTGTGGTGTTATGTCGGTCAGGCTTTAGATCAAATTGAGCCTTTGTTGCGGCTAATCATTCTGATGGCTCAGACATTTCACTGGAGTGAAACTCGCATCGCCGCCTACTTACAAGCTGAAGGAGAATCTATTTCCCCCAGTGAGGTGCGAACGTTGTTAGAACGAGGGTATAAAATTTTAGAAACCACCATTCCTGAAGATATTCGCGCTATTTATCTCGGTCAAGCTATCACACAATCAACCGATTAAACTGTTTACATTATGGCGATCGCCCAAGCGGTAGATGGCAAACCCTAGAGGGAATTTGAGAACCATTTTCACAGTTCAACAGAGACTTGGCGGCAGTGTGTCTCCTTTAGTTTAGAAACACTGTCCCCTGTTCATTGATACTCAGAGACCGAGTATCCAGGTTGATATTACCAGTTGCTTCAAACCGGATTTCTAAAACACCTGGGCTAGTTACTACCGGACGCACAAACAGCAAACCGCCATCTTCCCTTTGATAGGTCAAGTTTATAGGAATTGTCAATTGCTCTAAGGTGCTTTCTGATTGCTGACCAACTAGCCTGGGTCTGGTTCCCCCTGATATCTGATATTCAATCACCACATTACTAGAATTGATCAGCTTCAGGGTAACTCTGCCATTAACAGGACTAATCCTAGCACTAGGAAGGGGAAATCTGGGAATGGTATCCTCTGTGCGCTGTGTTGGTTGTAATGTACCAGCAGGGGCTGTCGGCGTGGGACCAGTGCGATCGCCTTCTGTCGGCCTTCCAGCCGGTTCCTCAATAATTACTGGTTTACCTTGGCGATTAGGTGGCCCTCCCGCCCAGGCGATCGCGCTTGAGGTCAGCAGCACAGAACCAAAAACAAAGCCCAGCCATTTGATCCCAGTTTTGGGTGTGTCGTTATAGTCCACCATAGTATCATTTACCTGAGTTGAACAGATTACACCAGTTTACGCTAGATTTATCATAAATGCCGGAGTGCTAGCTTGGGTCGATCGCTCAGGAGATAAGACTTACCAGGATGCACCAAGAACTTTTCCCGCACAGCCGCGCGCCCTAACAGCATCCTAAACCCCATAACATCCCGGTTAGTTAGGGTAAGTTCGATCTCCCATTCATGTCCCCGTAGTTTAGCAGTAGTGACAATCACGATCCTTTCTTCGGAATGTCCCCCGGAATTTCGCACCTCTCGTTGATCTAAAACCTTCGCTGTCGCTGTCACCGTTTCCGTGCTATTCCGCTGCCAGGGGTGCATTTTGAACTCAACCATCCTTTCGTCTTCATCGCCGAAATGGTGAACATCAAAGGCGTGTATGGCAGAGGAACGCGCTCCTGTGTCAATTTTAGCCTTAATTGCACTTACTCCTAAATCAGGAAGAGCCAGCCACTCCCGCCAGCCAATTACATCTCGCTGTTGCTTGTTAAACAATCCTTTCCAGCCTTTTGATATCTCTGTTTTAGCTTTCTCGCAGCGATCGCTTTACTTCTATATCTCCTCAAGCCCGATTTGGCACAAGCTGCCCCTACCCTCCTGACCCGGAAGGCCAAGGGCAAGCTCCGTTTTTCTGTTACTGACAGCCTAATCTACAACCGTCTAATATAATTCTACCACAGCTTCAGCGATCGCTTTACTTCCATTTTTATCTAAAGTTTCCGATAAGCGAGGGGGGTTCAGGGGTTCGCGTAGAAATTCCCAATTTCCCGTCAAAAACTCCGCCGCCGTCAGAATTTGGTGGAAACCATAATTTTCTAACCCCTCAATTAATATCGGAGACTCAGCAAAACCGGACCGCACCAAAGACACTAGGGGAATATCCAACCGCAATGCTTCCGCAAATGTACTATAGCCTGGTTTAGAAATAACTCGCCCACACAAAGGCATCAAATCTACCGGACGCAGGCGGGAATATTCTGCTAATGAAGGGCTAGATTTCACCATATCTCTCGGCTTAATTAAATTATCCAAATCCGGCGAATTGCTATCAAAAGTAATGAACTGATAATCAGGAAAACGCCCTAAATGATTATAGGGAATTGCGTCTAGTCCTAAGCCCCCAAAAGTCAGCATAATAGTTTTTTCTACCGAGGTTTTAATCTGAAAGTCCGCCCTAAGTTTAGCTAAATCATAGCGAGGATCACCACCAGTTAAACCCATATCTTCAATGACAGGAAATGCCGTCATCTGCTCATGAAGAGGCAGCCTAAATAAGCGATCGCATTGCCCAAAACACTCCCCAATCCAATCCGCTATTTCCTGGAATTCTTCCCCCCAATCACGATAAATAAAATCCCACCCAAAATTACTCATCATCCAACCAGGAACCCCAGCCGACCGAGCTATGGGCGCAGCCAAAGGTGGAATATCCGCCAGCACTAAATTAATCCGATTTTGACGAATAAAATCAACTTCTCTGGCTACAATAGACCTCTGCCGCTGCTTAATATCCTCTAACTTGGAACGAGTCGCCAATTTATCCATAGTGATACTATCCGACTGAACTACCCCCACATCAAAAGCCCGCGATCGCACCACAAAATCACCCGAAATATAAGACTCCAATAACCAGCGGGGAGCCTGAGTTACTAAGAATAATAAAACATCAGGACAAAATTTCTGGATTTGAGCAGCCACAGAAGCAGCACGAACAGCATGACCAAATCCGTGATTAGTAATGGCAATATAAATGGCTGGCCTGGTCATAACTTAAATTAACTCACTCAAATTTTGGTAACATATTTTACCCTAAATCCCCTCAGTGCGATCGCCTCAACATAATTCCCTCCACCAAAGAATTTAGAATTCCCAATCAATCCGGTATCAAATCATGTCACAATGTATTGATTACATACAATCCATGTCTACTTTTTACTTTGATCAGTGGTGACAGTTTTCAGCGTCGGGGCGATCGCATTTAGTCAGGCTAGGGCTTCAATTAAAACCCTAGTTTTTGAACGACCCACTATGACTGTCTCTACCCCCCTACCGGATAATCAAGGTGAAACCATAGGTGTTCTCGCCGCTCACCTTAGCCTAGAGCAGATGGATCTCCGATTATCTTCGATTCTACTGGGCTAGGAGAACAAGGGGAAACCTATTTGATCAATAACTTGCGCGTATTTGTATCTGGGGAAGAGTTTGGCCGACAAGACTTTCCTAGAGGGGGTCACAGCGAAGGCATTGATCGCGGGTTGCAACGGGAAAATGGGCGCGGCAGTTATTTAAACTATGCTGGCGTTCCTGTACTTGGTGTGTTTCCCTGGTTAGAACACCAAGAACTTGTCCTATTAGTGGAAATGCCACGGTCGGAAGCCCTAGATCCCGCTCGTCAGTTGGCTTGGACTACTTTGGGGGTCGGTTTAACTTTTACCGGCTTACTCACTGTCGGCGTTTATCTATTGGCGAGCCAAATTTCTCGCCCTATATTGGCGATCGCTACTGTAGCCACTAAAGTCGCAGACGGCGACCTCACCCCTGTGGCTCCCGTAATGACTGATGATGAGGTGGGAACCCTAGCTATGGCTTTTAATCGCATGACTGGACAACTGCGACGACTCTATGCCGGTCTACAGGAAAAAGTTACCCTACTTCAACAGACAGAAGTTGAATTGAATCAGAGTCTGGAACAGCTACAGATAGAAAAACAAGCCGTTGAATACCACCAAGCTCAGATTAGTATTGCTAATCAGGAAATTACCTTACTTAACGATCGCCTAAAAACTGAAAATATAGATTTGGCTCAGGAGTTACAGGTTAGCAATAAACTTCTGCGTCAGTTCCTCGAAGCTATGCCTTTGGCCGTTGTCGTTGTCGATGACATGGGTCAACTTTACTATACTAACCAGGCTGCACATATCCTATTTGGACTAGGTGCAGTCCTGGATGATTTAAACAATGAAAATTCTATCATTTATCCTAGTTATATTGCCGGAACTGACCAACTATACCCAGAAGAGAATTTACCCCTAGAGCGGGCTTTGAAAGGGGAAAGTGTCCTAGTTAATGATATTGAAGTCCATCAACCTGATCGGATTATTCCCGTGGAAGCTAGAGCCCGACCTATTAATGATGCCCAGGGAAATATTACCTTTGCGATCGCTACTTTTCAAGATATCACTGAACGCCAAAAAGCCGAAGCAGAACGACAAAATTTTATCGAAGAAATGTTTTCCGTTAACTGTGATTTAGAACTCGCCCTTAATGAACAAGAAGAACTCACCGATGCCGCTGGCAGGTTTGTTCCTAATCAGTTTTTATCCTTCCTCGGTTATGAAAGTATTGTGGAAGTTAAATCAGGAGATGCTGTCGAAAAACAAATGTCCATTTTGTTTTCAGATATTCGCCAGTTTACTAATCTCTCTGAAAACATGACCTTAGCCGATAATTTTAAGTTTATCAATGCCTATTTATGCCGTATGGAACCCGCAATTATTGACAATAATGGTTTTATAGATAAATATATTGGAGATGCCATCATGGCATTGTTTGGTGGCAATGCTGATGATGCAGTGCAGGCGGGAATCTCTATGCTAAAATTATTAAGCGACTATAATACTACCCGACAGCGACCAGGACGACCACCTATTAAAATTGGCATTGGTATTAATACCGGAACTATGATGTTAGGTATTGTTGGCGGGAAAGATAAAATTGATACCACCGTAATTAGTGATGCCGTTAATTTAGCCGCTCGCTTGGAAGAGTTAACTAAAAAATATGCCGTGCCACTCTTAATTAGCCAACATACATTCTTATGTCTTGAAAACCCTAATAATTACGCTTTCCGAATTATTGATAAAGTCGCTGTCAAAGGCAAATCCGAAATGGTCTCTGTCTTTGAAATCTTTGATGCTGACCCCCCAGAAAGTCGCGACGCTAAGTTAAAAACTAAAACCCAGTTTGAGTCAGCATTGGCTCTCTATTATCTCCAGGAATATAAGCAAGCCGCTCAATTGTTGCAGATCTGTTTAGCTGAAAATCCTAGTGATGCTGTGGCTCAAATTTACTGGAAACGGGTTGTTGATGAGATGTTATCCTAGGTTAAACCCTCCCACAGCAGGTAGACTATCACACTATAGGCAAATTATCCAAAATATGGTATCCTTAACCTAAGAGCAACTCGCCCCCCCCCTACTCTGCTGTGACCCCTAAGAAAAGTCTATCAATTTTCCGGAGACTTAATCCCGGCAAATTACCTCACCTATCTAAAGTCAGGCTGTACACTACCAAAAGTTATTAAACTTTGAGTTATTAAACATAACATGAAAAAAAAATTTTGGAGATTTTTTTGAAGCACCAAGTACCAGCAATGAGTTTTTGGTGATTGGGTTTTCCCCCAGTTCCGTTCCCCTGAAACAGATGTGGAGAAATAATGGTTTGTCCGCCAACTTTATGGCTGATTATGTCACCACATTTTCCCGAAAACAGAAGAGGAACAGGACTCAGTTAGTCGGCAAATGGAAGTTAAAAGTGCTGTGAGTTTTGTGGCTAATGAGTTATTAGAAAATGCCATGAAATTTAGTGATGAATCATCAACATACCCGATTAAAATACAGCTATTTTTGCAGCACGATAATCTCTCCTTTTTTGTGGCAAATACTATCAATAAAGACGCGGTTAGTTCCTTTCAAGACTACATTCAAGAGTTGCTAAGTTCTGACCCCCAAGAGATGTATATTCATCAGGTTGAAAAAAATGTAGAAAATGATACCGAATCTGGCTTAGGATATTTAACAATGGTTAACGACTATATGGCCAAACTCGGCTGGAAGTTTGAAACCTTAGAACAAGAAACCTCCCAGACTATTGTTACTACAATGGTTCAACTCACTATCTAATCAACATCTAAAGTAGTTAAATCTCAATTTTTCACAACTTGAATACAGGAATTAAACATGGTAATTGAATCATATCAAACTGAAGATTATAGCATTGGTTACGATAGCCAAATATCCACTATTACCCTTAAAGGCTCTCTGAGACTCAATGGCTTAGAAGAGTCCAATGTGGTGGTTAAATTACTTAATGATGTATTAGATATCGAACCTCCTAAAATCACTCTGAACCTCAGAGAGTTGCAATTTCTCAACAGTTCGGGAATTAATATGCTGTCTAAATTTGTGATTAAAGTGAGGCAGAAAAAAACTATTAACTTGGTGTTATTAGCTTCTATTAAAATACCTTGGCAAGGAAAATCTCTCAAAAATTTACAGCGATTAATGCCTACATTGGAATTGGAAATTGATGCCTAAATTTAACTAAATTCCATGATTTAGATGAACCCATATCCCTCACCGCCTAAAACTGGGTTAAATATCACTGAAAAACCTGTTAATATACCGGGTGCAAACTCAGTTAAATTATCCCAGTTACTCCAGAGGTTAACCTAGGTATTATTATCTAGGTTTAAAATTATTGATGAACTGTCAGCCAGTCCCCAGCAAGCCATATAGTTCATCAAAATTTGTCTACAATTTACGACAGCTATCCGACTGCATTTAGTGAATTAAAACCCTAGTATTTGTGCCTGAGTTTTAGAATTAATTTAGGGGGTTAGTATGGGGATGACATCAGAATCTAATAGTGATAGAGATTTGGTTTTAGAAAATCAGAAATTGCAGGAGGAAGTTGAGATACTTAAACAAGAAAAAATCTACCTGGAAATTTTACTAGAAACTACCATGCTTCATGCTGACTTGGTGGAACAAGAATTATATCGTTCTCATCAGAAACTCCAGGAGGAAATCACCCAACATAAAAGAACTGAGCAGCAATTAAGAGCTTCTGAAAAAAAGCTACAATCTTTATTAAAAAGGTTATCTCAAACTAATACTGACCTAGAAATTATGTTGGAGACAACCACAGCTCATGGTGATTTGATTGAGAAATTTTCCCATGATTTGAGTATTCGTGACTCTTTGACAGGATTATTTAATCGTCGTTATATGGAAGAGTCCCTAGTCCGACATTTAGGACGCGCTAAAGAACAGGAGGAACCCCTTAGTATTATTATAGGGGATATTGATCATTTTAAAGGATTTAACGATCGCTGGGGACATCAAGCCGGAGATGTGGTCCTGAAAGCTGTCAGCCGATTTTTAGAAAATCATACTCGCCTATCAGATACTACTTGTAGATATGGGGGAGAGGAATTTGTGCTCCTTTTACCCTCGACCACTATTGAGGATGCTCATCAAATTGCTGAGTTTCTTAGGGAAGGTATCAAAAATCTACACCATCAATATTCCTATACTTTTATGCAGGGACTCACTATGTCTATGGGGATAGCGGGTTTTCCCATACACGCTGATTGTCAGTATAGTTTAATTAGATCGGCAGATACGGCGCTATACTATTCTAAAACTCACGGACGCGATCGCGTCACTATCGCCTCTTTAAATTTATGCCCATGCCTTAAAAATGACGATTATTGATAACTTAATTTACAATTGACTGCGGGTATGTCGTGCCTTTTGTAACAGTTCTTGAGCCTCAGCATTAACAGTTGTTCCAGGGCGCACCAACTCTAATGTATAAATAACGTCAGATATCTTATTATTTAAAGATGTAAAATTGGGATTAGCAGAACTCGTCAACTGTCGCCATTCCACAATTAACCGTCTGGCTCTTTCCATGGCATCTACAGAATCTCTTTCGTCCTGTAATCTTTGTTGAATTTGCCGACGATTTGACCGATATTCAGCTAGTTTGGTTTGAGCTTCCAAATAACTCGGATTGTCTGGATTAATCTGTTGTAAGCGTTTAATCGCCTCATCCCAATGCTCGATTACCTGCTGCCAATGTAATTGATTATGGGGTGGATTTTGAGCATCATTAGCAGCCTTACTAGCAAAAATTTGCGCCGCCTCAATTAAAGTATTACCCTGTAAACGACCAGCTACAAACCCCACCTGCTGCTGAAAATCACGGTTAGCAGCGGTCAACTGCTGTTGTGCATTCTTTCCAGACAAAGTTGCTTGGGGGATTTGTCTTAGTTGATCAATAGCCTGTTGCCAAGCTATAATAGCTGTCTGTTTATCGGCGGGCGATTCCGCTTGATTATACTGTGCTGTGGCTATCTGTAAGGCTTGTTGAGCTTGCTGTAAGGCTTGATAAGCATTCTGTTCCTGGAAAATCTGGGCTTCCATGCGGCCCACCAGTTTCCGGGTATTTTGGTACTCATCAAAAGTAAAGCGCCAGGTGCAACCAAACAAATTACAATAAGCCTTTGGGTAATATCCCAAAAACCATACAGGCAACTTATCCAGGTGCTTTTGAGCCTGGCTGGCTTTCTCAGCCCCTAGTTCAAAGTCTGTCATAGCTGTGGCTTTATTGACCAATTGATCAGCCTGTTCTACTAAAGCGATCGCCTGTCGGTAGTTATAATCCATGCTAATATAGCTGGGAAGCAACAACAAGGGGGCGGTTGTAGCCACAGGTTGGCGAATCATCGGATAAGGTAAATTAACTAACCAAACGACTCCCGCTAGTCCACCGATGACTCCCCCTCCCCAAAATAGCTTTTTGATAGCACCAGGAGGACGGTTAGCCCGGGCAGCTTTATCAATTACTTTGGGGTTAAAATCAGGAAACTGATCCGTAAGTAATTCCTCAAGTTCCGATCGCCTTAGAAAATCTCCCGACTGCGATCGCCTTTTGTGCAACCGAGATCGTACAATTTCAGCCCCAATTTGATCAATGGGATTTTCTTTAACCCGCCGATTGATCTCCGTCAGCAGAATATCAAAGGATTTTTGCGAAAGTCGTGCCATAAGTAAACCTTCCCACCCTAGTGATTAAAGTTTATATTTTCTGTAGGGTAGCTTCTGTGCATCTACAAGCAATAGCTATATAATTCCTGACATCGACTCAGGATTTGACGGATTAGAAGGTATCCCTACAGGTAGATGTGTCAATAGTAACAATAATTCATCCTTGAGATAGAGGCAATTTTTACCTCAGCTTAGTTTTATACAAAAATTTGAGTATTAATGATTTTTACAGTAATGGCAATGGCCCGTCAACTATTAGCCCCAGATCTAGCTTTAATAGCCAGCCTAGGATTTATAGAGCCAATGGTGTTACCACAAAGGGTCTCTTTTCTATTGGCGATCGCTGACTACATTCTGGCCCTGCTGTTATTGTACATCATCGTGATCTGGCGAGATCTTCCCCTGCGTCGATTAATCTTTCTATTTGCTGTGTTTGTCTTCTGCACTGGTAGCTTTATTATCTTACAGGGAGAAACTTGGTTAAATCCTACACCTAATCTAATTTTTACAGTAGGGGCGATCGCTTTCATTATTTCCCTATCAATTATCCAGGGACTACTTAAATTAATCCCCGGTCTGGGGCTGGGTGAGTCAACCCCCCAACTCCAAAACTCAAATGGTCTACTCCTCAACCCTAATTCTTGGCCAGAAACCACCCGCTACCCACGGCAACACACACAAGCACCTGTCAAAAATAGCCAATCAGATCTTCTGTTGACCATTCAAGATCAGACCGCTGAACTTCAGGAAACCATTAAACAATTAAAACTACAAATTCAACAGCAGCAAGTGATAGCCACGAATGCTACACAAGAGAAACATTTGCTGCAAGCTATTCTTGATAACTGTCCGGCGCTGATCTGTGCCAAAGATAGTCAAAACCGTTATATTATGGTTAATCGTCAGTGCGAAATTTTCTTAAATCGACCAGCCCAGGAGATTCTTGGTAAAACCAACTATGATTTATTTCCAACAACTATCGCCCAAAAACTACAAGAATCGGATCAAAAAGTTTTCGACAGTGGTAGAGTGCAGCAAACTCACCAAAATATAGTCAATTATCATGGTAAAATTCGCCAATTTATATCCGTAAATTTTCCGATTTTTAATCAAAATAGACATATTTTAGCCGTGTGTAATATTGGTAGTGATATCACGGAAGGCAAACGCCAAGAACAGAGGCTCAGGTTACTCGAATCAGCCGTTAGCCATACCACTGATGCGATCGCGATCGCTCAATGTAACCCAGAAAAAACCACGGATTCTCAGATAGTTTATATTAATAAAGCCTTTACTAATCTTACTGGTTATCAACCGGAAGATATCATTGGTAAAAATCCCAATATTCTGCAAGGAACCGACACAGACGAGCAACAATTAAAGCGAGTTGAAGTCGCCCTCAGCCAGGGTCAGTCTATACAAGTGGAATTGATTAACTACCGTCAGAATCGCTCGAAATATTGGGCGGATCTTAGTATTTCTCCGGTCACTGATGACACGGGAAAAGTCAGCCATTTTGTCTTTGTACAACGTGATATAACATCCCGAAAACTGAAAACTAGCACCCTCCAAAGGGAGCGAGAACAACTCCAGCAAATTATTACTAATGCTCCGGTGGCTGTAGCTATTTTAGATTGTTCTATGCGCTATATAGCTTATAGCGATCGCTGGCTCCAAGAGTATCATCTTCCCCCAGAATCTTTAGTGGGTCGTAGCCACTATGAAATTTTCCCCCATATCTCAGAAACCTGTACAGAAGTCTACCGCCGAGCTATTGCTGGCGAGGTGATTTCCTGCTCGGAAGATAACATGATTTATCCTGATGGTTCCCACGGATATTTTCGCTGGGCGATTCATCCTTGGTATACCTTAAACCAGGAAATAGGCGGCGTGGTTATTGCCACTTATCCCATTGATGAATTAGTGAAAGCACGAGAAGCCGCCTTAGAAAACTCTCGGCTAAAATCCCAATTCTTGGCTAATATGAGCCATGAAATTAGAACTCCCATGAATGGGGTTTTAGGGATGACTGGGTTATTGCTGAAAACCGAACTAGATACTAAACAAAAAGATTTTGTCCAGGCGATTCGTACCAGTGCTAATCACCTCTTATCTATAATTAATGATATCCTCGATTTTTCTAAGTTAGAAGCCCAAGAAATTGAACTAGAAGACTTGGATTTTGACCTGGAAGAATGCCTAGAAAATATCATTGATTTATTGGCAGCACAGGCAGAAAATAAGGGCATTGAATTAGCGGCTATTGTCGATCGCAATGTTCCCCGTTATCTGCGGGGCGACCCCGGTAGACTGCGACAGGTACTGTTAAACCTGATGAGTAATGGCATTAAATTTACCCCGGCTGGAGAAGTCACCCTGCGAGTTAGCCGCCCTCCCAACTATGATATTAATGCTCCTTTGATATTACGTTATGAAGTGCAGGATACTGGCATTGGTATTCCGCCTGAGTCTCATGGAAGGTTATTTGAGGCTTTTTCTCAGGTGGATGCTTCCACGACTCGCAAATTTGGAGGTACTGGGTTGGGCTTAGTAATTTGTAAGCAGTTGGTAGATGTTATGGGGGGAGAAATCGGTTTAGAAAGTGTGGTTGATCAAGGTAGCAATTTTTGGTTTACTCTGCCTTTTTCTATCTCCAAAACTGCATCATTTCCCAATTTACCAGAAACGTTAACCAAATTAAAAATTTTGGTGGTTGATGCTAATGCAAGTGTGCGCCAGTCTGTCCGGTATCTGATTCAATCTTGGGGGATGGAACTTGAGGAAGCCTCTAGCCCAGAAATGGCTTTGTCAAAGTTGCGTGATGCCGCCAATAATAACCAACCCTTTAAGTTGGCAATTTTTGACCAAAATCTGTTGATTGATGGAGATAAAAATTTAGCCGCAGTTATCCAAAATGAACCGATGCTCAGTGATACTAAGTTGGTGTTAATGACTTCTATGCGCCGACTCAGTTCGGTGGAAGATTTATTAGATGATGGTTGGGCTAACAGTTATTTAATTAAACCTGTGCGGGCTTCTCGATTATTTGATGCTTTGCTGACAGCTATGGCTAATGAAATTACGGGGAATTTAGCCGAGTTTCGCTCCCGTAGTGATGGTTTTGGGGATAATTCTACTACCCTATCCCCTGCTGGTTTGGATTTAAAAGTTTTACTAGCTGAGGATCATCCTATTAATCAACAGGTATTGTTAAATCAGTTGAGTTTATTAGGGATTGAAGCTGATTTGGCGGAAAATGGACAACAGGTGCTGGAATTATTAAGCGATCGCCATTATGACCTAGTGTTTATGGATTGTCAGATGCCTAAATTAGATGGTTATGCCACAACCGAGGAACTACGGAAACGGGAAGGCACCGATCGCCATACCACTGTAATCGCCCTGACCGCCCACGCTATGCCTAGCGATCGCCAAAAATGCTTATCAGCCGGTATGGATGATTATATCAGCAAACCCATCACCCAGGAGGAGTTAGCATTTAAACTGCAAACTTGGGCCGCCCGTCGGCAACAAATACCCAGCCCAAATGCCCCTGAAACCAGCCCGACCCCCAAAACCATATCAACTCATACAAAACAGGATAAACCTAGGCTCCTGCTTGATTTAGACCGCCTCCAGACAATTTCTAGGGGTAAGGTTGAATTTCAGAAAAAGTTATTGGCTGTGTTTATGGAAAATGCACGCCAAGATATAGTTAAACTGCGCCAAGCTATCACCGCATCAGACTTTCAAGCTATGGCTATGGTTGCTCACCGCATCAAAGGTTCTAGTGGTAATGTGGGGGTGCCGGTTTTAACAGCGATCGCCGCCGATATTGAAGAAAAAGCCCGCAGCCAAAGCCTGGCTGGATCTATGAGTCTAATTGACTCCCTCGCCGAAAATCTTAACCGGGTGGATAGTTTGATTCAACAAAAATTTTATAGCTGATCACAAAACATGGCAAAATAGACTCACTAACATCACAGTAACTACTCAATTAATCAATATCAAACCATGGCAACTATTCTAATTGTTGATGATGACATCGCCACCCAAATGATTCTACAGAATACCCTGGAAGAACAAGGGTATCAAGTGGCGATCGCTGAAGATGGTAAAACCGCCCTAGATTTAGCGGAGAGTCTCTCCCCAGAATTAATGATTTGTGATTGGATGTTACCTGAGTTAAACGGCTTAGAGGTCTGTCAGAAACTGCGTTATCATCCAACATTAGCTACCACATTTTTCATCCTCTTGACCGCCCAGGAACAAATAGATGAGTGTAGTTCCCTTGATGAGTTTACTTCGGAATATCGGATTGATGAATTGATGAGCAAACCCATTGAAATTGATGGGCTATTAGCTAGGGTACGATGTGGCTTAAAAATTGCGGCTCAAAATAAACAGTTAAAACAGGCTTATCAACAACTGTTATACAGTGAGAAAATGCTAAATTTGGGGCAAATGGTTTCCGGCATTGCCCACGAAATTAATAACCCGGTTTCCTTTGTGACTGGTAATATTAACCATGCGACGGGTTATGCTCAAGATTTAATGGAATTGGTAGAGTTGTATGGTGAACATTATCCCGAACCTGTGGAAGAAATTGAGGAAAGAATCGAGGATATTGATTTAGAATTTCTGCTAGAAGATTTCCCACAACTCCTAGAATCAATTAAAGTGGGAACTGACCGTATCCGTCATTTGGTGGAGTCTCTACGGAATTTTTATAAACAGGATGATGGGGAATTAAAAACTGTTGATATTCATGAAGGTCTGGCAGATATTATCCTGATTTTACAGGGACGTATTAAAGGTAAAAAAGGTCGCGCCATTCAAATGGTTAAAAACTACGGAGAATTACCCCAGGTACAATGCTACCCAGGGCAACTTAATCAGGTATTTATGAACCTGCTAAATAATGCGATAGACAGTTTAGATACTAACCGAGAACAAGACAATGAGTTTCAGCCCGAAATTAAGATTACCACGACGGTGGAAACTTCAGAACCACCAGGGGAGGGTTGGGTAACAATCAGGATTTATGATAATGGTAATGGCATTCCCGAATCATTAAGCGATCGCATTTTTCAGCCCCTATTCACCACCAAACCTCCCCACATAGGTACAGGTATGGGATTAAGTCTCAGCCATCAAATTATCACCGAAGGTCATAGGGGAACCATTGAAGTTAAATCCGACCCCGAAACTGGAACCGAATTTATCATCAAAATTCCCCAAAAGCAAACCGGGACTGATTAAAGATGATTAAGACTCTTCGTGAAACTCCGGTTTTAAATCCCTTTCCATCAAGGCTTCAACGGCTTCTTGGGGGTTAATTTCATTGTTCAATAAGCGATAGACCTGTCGAGAAATGGGGACGAGAATTTTTTCGCGGTCAGCAATAGCGATAAGTACATTAGTGGTATTGACCCCTTCGGCTGTACTACCCAACTCCTGCAAAATCACCTCTAAGGTTTTACCCTCAGCCAAACCATAGCCCACCCGATAATTACGGCTTAAAGCACTATTACAGGTGGCTAACATATCCCCCAAACCTGACAGACCAAAAAAGGTCTCTGTCTGTCCCCCCAAATGGGTGCCAATGCGGATCATTTCTGTTAACGCCCGGGTCAGGAGGGCAGATTTGGCATTAATGCCCAATTGTAAGCCATCACAGACCCCAGAGGCGATCGCAATTACATTTTTTAAAGTTCCTCCCAACTCCGTCCCCATAGGGTCATTACTGGTATAAACCCGCAGCAAACTCGAAGCAAATAGCCTCTGGGCGAACTCCGCCGCCCCTAGGTCAGAACTTGCTACCACCGTCGCCGCCGGAAGATGTCGTTCAATTTCGGCCGACAGATTAGGCCCTGATAGTACCACAATGGGATGATCTGGGAAATCCTGCTCCCAAATTTGAGAAGGAGTCCGGGTGCTTTCCGCGTCTAAGCCTTTAGTAGCAGTGACAATAGGAACATGATCGGGGATACCAATTTCCTGGAGTTTTCCCGCCGTCGCCGCCACCCCTTTCATAGAAATAGCAGAAACGATTAAATCAGCCCCTTCTACCGCTTCCTCCAAAGTATTACCTAAACGGCGAGACCAGAGATTAATTTTATGGCCATTATGACCCGCCAACTCAGCCAGCGCACTACCCCAAGCCCCCGCGCCCAAAACTGTCAGGGTTGCCTGTTCCTTATCTGGAAATTCCATAAAATCTTCGTTATTCTATCTTAACAAGGATACATTGTCACAAAGACTCGCTCTCAGCATCACCAATGGTTAAACCATTTGGGGTGATAAAGCCTTTTCCCAAGCCTCCAATTCATAATCGGGAATGCAGTTTAACCGCATATAATCATGGTAGGCTATTACTTCGCGATCGCACTTTTCTTGAGTCCAACCCGCATATTTTTGGAGAGTCTCAGTAATAGTCGGTAATAAATCTAACCCATAGCGAGCGTGCATGGCTAGAGTAGTTCGTCGCCGGGTAATATCTACCAAAGTTTGCGCCATTTCCGATCGCACTCCGTAGACCAGTTGAGCTTTAATATCAGGTAAAGCCGGGGTAATTTTTTCCCTCAACTCCTCATGTTCATCAGTTAGCTGCAATACCTCCAGCGCCCGCGCCCCATAGATTGAGAACAGATGATGAATAGTTTTCAGAGGTAGTTGGGGGCGATAATCATAAAGGGCCTGTCCGATGCGAGTATCATTAGGGAAAATTGCCCCAGGTAGTGGCGTGTCCGTCTCACACCGTGGCGCAGGTAGCCCCATTTTCTGATAACTCGCCTCAACCAACTCTTCCGCCACCTGGCGATAGGTGGTTAGTTTGCCACCAATCAAAGATAGCAGATTTTCCACCCCATCCTTATCATGGTCATAAACAATGTGTTTCCGGGTGATAGCAGCCGTTTTTTGGCTAGGTTCCACATAGGGAAGGGGGCGGACTCCAGAATAGGTAAACTTCACGTCCTGACGCGAAAGTTCAGCGGTGGGAATAATGCCATTAGTTTCCCGCAACAGATAATCAATTTCATCATTATCTGCTTTAATGGCTTCCAGATTCTCATTAAAATAAATATCCGTAGTGCCAATGAGATACATTCCCAACCAAGGCACAATAAAAAACGGCCGTCCGTCCGATTTTGCCTCGACATATAGGGAAGTTTCCGGCGCACCAGGGAAGGGATCTACAATAATATGGCTGCCTTTAGTGCCGCCGATTTTGCGAGTTGTGCCAATGGCGGCGGGTTGGTCTTTCTCTCGCCCCAGTTGACAAACGCGATCGACCCAAGGGCCAGAAGTATTGATAACTACCGCCTTCGGGCTACCCTTAACCGTAAAAGTTTCGCCGCTGAAAACATCCCGACAATTCAGTTGATTAATGCGTTTTCCTTCCCGGTCAAGTCCGGTCACTTCCACATAGTTAAGAATTGTCGCGCCCGCTTGTTTAGCCGCGATAATATTTTCCAGACATAACCTCTCAGCATATTCTACTTGAGCATCATAATACTGAGCGCCGCCTTTCAGATTTTCCTTATCTAAAGACCGGAATAATTGCTGAAATTGGGTGTTAGGTAGCATTCTGTGAGTCGGTAAACTCTTGTCATAGCTGAACACATCATAAAGCAGCATTCCCGCCCAAATTTTCCAATAAGGACGCGATCGCCCCCCATAAACTGGTACAGTTAATAACAGTGGTTTAACTAAATGGGGCGCTGTCCGCAGTAGAATTTCTCGCTCTCGCAGGGACTCACGCACTAGGGGAAACTCGAAATATTCCAGATAACGTAACCCTCCATGAACCAGCCTCGTAGACCAGCTTGAGGTCGCCCCTGCAAAATCCCCCTTTTCAATTAAAATAGTTTTTAAGCCCCTGAGCGCCGCATCACGAGCTACTCCGGCTCCATTTATACCACCGCCAATCACAATTAAATCGTAGGTTTCCGCCTGAATTTTTGGATAGTCTCCCATGATGATTATAGTTGAGTTTTCTTAGCTACTTTAAAATCGCAAACTCGGCTAATTGATGTGGGCTACTCTCAGCCTTTATAGTTCACCAATTAACCGAATTTCAAGTTACTTGTTTACACAGCCACAGTAGTTTTCACAGCAGCTTTTTGATGCGTCATAGACTCGAAACGTTCAAACACATGATCCGCCCAATACTTGACATCATATTTAACTACAGTTTTACGCATTTCAGCCATCCGCCGTTTTTGTTCTTCGGAGTCCATGGCTAAAGCAAATTCGATCGCCTCATCCATGCGCTGAGTCGAATAGGGATTAGTCAAAACCGCCTGGGGAAGTTCCACCGCCGCCCCCACAAATTCCGACAGCACCAAGACACCGCCGCGATCTTCTCTGGCGACCACATATTCTTTAGCTACCAGGTTCAAACCATCCCGCAAGGGAGTAGTCCAGCAGACATCAGCTAATCGGTAATAGGAAAACAAATCCGGTAGGGGTATCGGCTGGGTAAATAACAAAGTCGGCATCCAATCTAATCGCGCAAATCGGCCGTTAATTTTCCCTACTAATTGCTCGATTTGATGTTGAGCAGTTTTATAAACCCGCATCCCATCAGCCGCCGATACACAAGTCATCAAAAACTGAATTTTTCCATGGAGATCTCGGCGACGTTCTAACAGTCGCTCATAGGCTTCTAACATCTGCCGATTTCCCTTCACATAATCGACCCGACCCGCCGCCAAAATTAATTTGCGATCGCCTAATTCTTCATTAATTGCCGTCAAACGTGACTGACCCTCTGGCTTCTCTAAAACCGATTCTATGAAACCCGGATTTGTACCCACCGGGAAAGCGTCAATATTCACTATTTGACCTTTATACTCAAGTTGGCTCACCATTTCTGGTTCTGCTAAAGCCGTTCCTACTTTGGTAAGATGAGGGGCTACAGGTTCCCGTTTAACCACTTTTATCTCGCACAAACTCCGAGCGACATTGACAAAATTCTCCGAGTAGCGAGGAATATGGAAACCCACTAAATCGCAGCATAAAAGACTCTCCACAATTTCCTGTCGCCAAGGTAGGATATTAAACACATCCACCGACGGAAATGGCGTATGATGAAAGAACGCAATCCGTGCATCCGGTTTCAGTTCCCGAATGTAGCGCGCCGCCAACCATAGGTTATAGTCATGAATCCAAATTAAAGCATCATCTGCCGCCTCTTCGCAGGCTGCTTCTGCAAATAAACGATTAATCGTGGTAAAGTTTTCCCAGTCCGCCGTTTCCGAGGTGAAATGATACGGGAACGAGTGTAGAACTGGCCAGAATGCCTCTTTAGAGGTGATGTGGTAGAAATGTTTAACCTGGTCGGCGTTTAGGGCTATGCGGCGCACAGTATAGTTACCTTCATCTTCCACTTCTACCCTTTCTTGAAAGTCGGCTTTTTGCTTGGCTGTTACTTGTTTCCAAGCTACCCAAGTGCCTTGATTAACGTTAGCAAAGAAACTTTTTAGGGTCGGTACAATACCATTAGGGCTTTTTTTGGCTCGGTAGTGAATTTTACCATTTTCGATGACCTCATCGTAGGGTTCGCGATGGTACAGAATTACCAGTGAAGATTTCATAATTTTTGTGTTTTCCGTGAAACAATTTTGAAGTTTACAGTTATGCGATCGCCTGAATTTTCAGGAGTCTCGCGCCATGTTCATTTCCGGTCAACTCAACGCTAAAATACAGCGCGCCTGTGGGTCAATTTACGAGTTGACTTACTTGATGAACAGGGATATATAGATTTATTCATGAAAACTATATTGACAACAACAAATCTAGGGTTAAGTATGTTAGTGTTAACTTCCCATCAATGCCATACAGTAGGTAGGCTTATAATTATGCGATCGCTATCAAACATCAACCACATTTGATTGAGACTGCACGCTTGGGTCAATTGACCCATTGACCTACTACACTTTAACTCGATTACTGGAGCCTAGCCTTCACAGGTTAACAAAACTTAACTATAGTTAACATCTATCCTAGGGTTGATTCACAAATGGGGCAAGCGATCGCAAATTTAACAGTAACGCTAGAGTCGGAAACCCCTGGGTTAGACTAGAGTTAAATTGTCGAGTCAAGTAGAAACTTAGTTTTGGTAACCACAACAGAACCCACCATCAAACTGGTAGACGAAGAAACCGAAAATCTGCTAAATTGGGCAGCCACCGTCGAACATTCCAAAGCCTCCTATTTTGAAAAAGCACAAATTCTCGCCCAAAAATTAGGAGCCCACTGGCTAGGAGACGGACTGACACAAATCGGGTTTTGGACCCCCAAATTAACCTCCCAAGTCATGAGGAGGCTAGAGATTTTCCTAGAGGTACTCATCCCCATAGATGAAATAGACCTGCGGGCAGATCAGCAAGTAGTCCGTTTCCACCGTACCCGAATAAACCTCAAACAACAGGGAGAATATCACTGGGGAGTTGTCGCCGGAATGGAACCCGGAAGCCGAGAGCAAGTCGGATCATTCTATTGGCTGCGCTACATTGACCAAGCCGAAAAACTGCAAGCGATCCGTGATCCCCTGGCTTACTCCCTTCCCTATGGAGTATTCGGACCCGCCGAACTCTACGACATCGAAACCCTACAAGCCCAACGCCCCGACCTAGAATATTTTAGCCGTCGGGGAACCTCCCGTCACCCCACCATTGACCTACATGATGATGATCTCTCCCCCCTACCCAACCCCAAATTAATTCCCAGGGTTCGGGCTCCCAAAAACATTCTGCAACTCCATGTAGGAACCGCCACCGCTGCTGGTACCTTTGAGGGATTAACCAGCCTTTATAGTCGTATTTCCGATAAATTAGCCAAAAATATCCCCCTGACCCCCATGGAGGAAAACTATATCGGCTATGGTGCTGTGCAACTGCTACCCACAGAACCCCCCATCGAGTTTAGGGATGAATATAGTCCCGAAAGTGAGTTTTTCGCCTTCATGTCAGAAGATGAAGACATTCTCGAGATTAATCTGAGCAAACCCGATACCCAGGATTGGGGCTATGATGTGCCAATTTTAGGGTCTTCTACCACAAATCCGGCAATTATGGGCAGTCGTCGCCCTGATGAGGTAGTGGATTTTATCGCCACATTGCATAATTTCTCCACCGGACCCATTCAGGTTATTTATGACATTGTTTATGGTCATGCTGATAACCAATCGGAATTACTCCTGAATCGTCAGTTCCTAAAAGGGCAGAATATGTATGGTCAGGATTTAAACCACCAACTGCCAACGGTGCGGGCTATCTTGCTAGAAATGCAGCGCCGTAAAATGAATACCGGAGTTGATGGGATTCGCATTGATGGCGGTCAAGATTTCCGGTTCTTTAATCCCTTAACTGGCTTGGTCGAACAGGATGATGCTTATTTGTTAGCCATGAGTGATGTTGTTCAAGATATTGGCGGCTATCAACGGTTACTGTTTACTATTTTTGAAGATGGCAGACCATGGCCGGAGGAAGGATGGGAGGAAATTTCTACCTATCGAGATCTGATTGAACTGCGCCCGGACTCCTTCCAATGGGGGCCGTTAATTTTTGCTCATAATACCCCCACTTTAAAGGGTTTTTGGGAGAGGAAATGGAAACGAGTTTGTGAGGTTATGTATCAGGGAGAAAATTGGATTACGGGTTGTGCTAACCATGATACTGTCCGACGGGGAAATCAGGTTGAGTTAGACCAAGAAATTAATTGGAATTTGGGTAAAACTTTGTCGGAGGTTTTGCACAATGGTTATGATAATCCGGCGGTGACGTTGTGGGTGTATGGCTTTAGTCCGGGTTTACCGATGGATTTTATTAATGCTACTACCAGAGCCCCCTGGATGTTTTTCCGCAATACTGATGAACGCTATGGCGTGAAAGTTGTCGCGGAAGAAATGGGCTTTTTAGATTGGCAAATTACCCCGGAATTGTATCAGCGAGATTTTGTGTTTTCTGGTTTAAAAAGTTTGGGCTTTGAGGACTTAGAAGAAATCAAGCAGTTTGGCAATGCTTTACAACAGGCGATGATTGATAATGATTATAGTCTCCCCGCTGTGGTAGAGGCTTGTCAGGCTTGTTTGGGCGATTCAGCACAAGAGTGTAAAGTTGAATATTGGCAAAAGATGAATCACCCGGAGATGGTGGAGTTTCTCAAGGATCTCAATATTCCGAAACTCAAAGAATTTGCCCTCAAGTTTATGGAGGACTGCTACGAAATCTGTAATGTCTCTCACTATGGTGAGGATCTAAATGCTGTGCAAACTAATTTTAATTTGCAGTTGCGTCGCTTCCGACACGATCGCATTTGGTTGCGTCAGAATTTGATGGGTACAGATCAGTTTAACAAAATTGGTGATCAGACTCAGACCGTTTTTTATGGAGTCCGAGGAAACCCTTACCGGGAAGAAGACCAAGTGGTGATGGTGGCCCATACGGGAGGGGAACCAATGACGGTAACGGTGGGAGATTGGCTAGAATTAGACTTATCGCATTGGAAAGTGGCGATCGCCTCTCCGGGAGTCGAATTAAATGATAACCTAGCTTCCTTGAAGAAATTTGAACTCAAAGATAGCCAAGGTGTCCTGTTAGTACCCCAACAGCCCCAGAAATAACCTGTAGATCATAGCTGAATTGCTACTCATGCTACAGGCATTCCCAGAAATTAATGTTAGGTTGAAGCAGGGGACAGTAAACAACAGGGTTGATTTTGACAAGTTCATCCCTGAGAATGTATCTTCTGTTTTCAGGCTGCATATCTGTTGCTGTCCCTCACGATTTCAAAACTTGATCACACATTTTGATTGGACTGGTGGCTATCATGGAACTAAACGACTTTTTGAACCCCCGTTATCCTTATCGAGGATCCGACCAACCCGAAAATATGCTATTTAACGCCAACCTGCAAGAATTTGCTCAACAGGTTAGTTATATTGCCGCTTTGCAAACCAACGGGAAAATGTCCACCTATGAGTCTTATAAAAAAATCAAACAACAGTGGAAGAGACTCAAAAAAACCCATAAACAACTCACATAGTAGGCCAATTGATGAGTTGACCTACAGACAGATAACCGCGATCGCCCTTTTTTGGTAGGGAGAGAGGATTAAACTAGGGGATATAATCTATATCTAACTAGGGAACCTCCCTCCCTATGTTACTTAGTGATATCTATGATTAAATGCCATTATGCCCCCAAACAATATATTTCCCTAACCAGTCTGGGTCTACTCGCCCTAGGTGCGATCGCTTTACCTGCCCCCAGTTGGGCTCAAAACCCCACCAATAACCACCCTCCCGAACTTAATCAGCTTTCAGCGCCGCCAACTCAGGAAGCCGCATATACCTTGGGGGCGGGTGATGTAATCCAAGTATTTATTTTTCCCGTCGAACAATATAGCAGTCAACAAGAAGTATTAGTTGACGGTACGGTTAACCTTCCCCAAGCTGGTAGTATTTCCGTAAGTGGCATGACCTTAGAACAGGCGGCTAGGGCTATAGGCGATCGCTATGAAAGCGCCAGAATTTTACGAAACCCCAGAGTAACCATCAGCCTCATTACTCCCCGTCCCCTCAGAATAGGCATTTCTGGAGAAATCAACCGCCCCGGTTCCTATACCATGATTAGGGAAGGTTCCCAATTTCCCACCATTACCCGCGCCCTACAACTAGCCGGAGGTATCACCCAAGCCGCAGACCTGCGACAGGTGCAACTGCGACGACCCCAGCGGGGAACCTCAGACCAAATCATCAATCTAAATCTGATGGAACTCCTGCAAACAGGTAATCTCAGCACGGATATCCGGCTTAGGGATGGGGATGTTATCTATATTCCCACCGCCACCGAAATTAACCCAGAAATGGGGCGACAAATTGCTAGGGCTAGTTTTGCTAACAACGAAGCCACCCTAATTGATATTGCTGTATCTGGAGAAGTGCGCCGCCCCGGTCCCTACACCATCCCCAGTCAGGGAGGACCAGGGGGAGTCGCTACCATTACCCAAGCCATTAAGCAAGCCGGAGGAATTCGGCTAATGGCTGATATCAGTCGGGTGCAAATTCGCCGCCTGACGGGCCAGGGACAAGAACAAATACTAGAAGTCAACCTAGAACCCATCCTAGACGGAGATAATCTGCAACAGGATATAGTTCTACAAAATGGCGATAGTATCTTCATCCCTGGGGTAGAAACTGCCAATCTGGAACAATTATCTAACCGCCGCGCGGCGAGTTTTGCAGCAGACCAAAGCGAACCTTTAAATATTGCTGTGATTGGGCAAGTATTTCGACCGGGACCTTATACTGTTACTGGCACTGCTCGCACGGGAGATGCTGGAGTCCCTGGGGCGGCGGGTGGTGGTAGCATCCCGACAGTTACCCGCGCTATTCAGGTGGCGGGAGGGGTTAAACCAGAGGCTGATATTCGACAGGTGGAAATTAGGCGCTCTGATAGTCGTGGGAGTCGCCAAGTGATTACTATTAATCTTTGGGAATTACTGCAAAATGGTGATGCTACCCAGGATACAATATTACAGGAAGGGGATACGGTTTTTGTGCCTACAGCTACGGAGATTAACCCGGTGGAAATGGGGGCAATTGCTAACGCTAGTTTCTCCCCAAACAATATCCGTGTTAATGTAGTGGGGGAAGTGCAAAGGTCTGGAGTTGTTCAAATTCCGCCTAATACTCCCTTAAACGAGGCAATACTGACGGCCGGGGGGTTTACCTCTCGCGCCCATCAGTCCTCGGTGGAGTTGATTCGCTTTCGCCCTGATGGTACTGTGGAACAGCGCCGCCTACCAATAGATTTTACTCAGGGAGGTAATTCCCCTAATAATCCTCCTCTGCAAAATAATGATGTGGTGATTGTGGGGCGATCGACACTCGCAAGTATTTCGGATACAGTAGATACTATCATTACTCCCTTAAATAGGGTGCGATCGCTTTTTGTAGTCCCCAGTGCGTTTATTGATATTTTCAGGAATTACTAAGTCCGTTTTATCGCCGATAAATTTATGTTCTCCATTACTAAAAAAAGCTCCCGACAACGCGAAATTTTGGAAATTGTTTTCAGCAACGGCTGGGACTATATGCGGGGTTTGTTAGTGGGGGATAAACCAGAAGAACCTCGGCTACCATCTCCTGATGTCCTACGGAATATTTTAATTGAATTGGGTCCGGTTTATGTGAAGTTAGGACAACTTTTATCGACTCGTCCTGATTTGCTACCTGGAAGATATGTTGATGCTTTAACCGATTTACAAGCTAATGTTCCCGCTGTGGCTTGGGGGGATATTGAAACTCAACTTAGACAACAGTTTTCTCAACCTTTAGACCAGATTTTTAGTCGGATTGAAACTGAGGCGGTGGCGGCGGCATCTATTGGACAAATTCATCGCGCTACGTTGAAAAATGGCGAAGAAGTTGCCTTGAAAGTACAGCGCCCAGGAATTTCTATTATTGTTGAACAGGATATTAAGTTAATTAAGTCCTTGGCGGATTTAGTGGCGATTACTGACTGGGGAGAAGATTATGATATTGTGGCGATCGCTGAGGAATTTACTAGCGCATTAAAAGCCGAATTAGACTTTACCTCAGAAGCTGAATATACAGACAAATTGCGTCAAAATCTCTCCAAAACTCGCTGGTTTGACCCCGCCAAGTTAATCATTCCCAAGGTTTACTGGGAATTTACAACTCCTAATTTACTGGTTTTAGAATGGTTAAATGGTGTGCCTTTATTGCTGTCAGAACCTTCTAAGAAACAGACAAATGAGGATGATCCACGCCGGGGAGAAATTACCAGTTTATTATTTCGTGCCTTTTTTCAGCAAATCTATTTAGATGGGTTTTTTCATGCAGACCCCCACCCAGGAAATCTATTTTATCTTAATGATGGACGGGTAGCTATTTTAGACTGTGGAATGGTGGGACGGCTAGACCCTCGGACTCAGCAAATTTTAACGGAAATGTTACTAGCAGTGGTGGATATAGATGCTAGACGCTGCGCCCAACTTACCTTAGAATTAGCAGAATCATCGGAATCTGTGCAACTGGGTCGCCTGACTAATGATTATGATAGTATGCTGAGACGATATTATAATCTGAGTCTGGCAGAAATTAATTTTAGTCAGGTATTCTATGAGATTTTGCAGATTTCTCGGAATAATAAAATTCGCCTCCCTAGTAATATGGGATTATATGCTAAAACTTTGGCGAATTTGGAGGGAGTCACCCGCAGTTTCAACCCGGAAGTTAATTTACTCAATGAAATTAAACCATTGATGACGGAGTTATTTCGCAATCAGTTGTTAGGAAATAACCCCCTAGAGACTCTGTTGAGGACGGCTTTAGATCTCAAAAGTTTATCATTGCGATCGCCTAGTCAAATTGAAATGTTTTTAGACCGCGTTACTTCGGAAACACTCAAATGGAATATTAGAATCCCCGAATTAACTAGCCTGAAAAATAGCCTAAATGATGCAGCTAACCGCCTGTCTTTTAGTATTGTACTCGGTTCGTTAATTATGGGGGCGGCGATGATTTCAACTGGGGCAAAAACTCCCCAGTTGTCTCTGATTAGTAATATCCTCTTTGCGGCGGCTTCCCTGGTGGGGTTATGGCTGCTGGTGAGTGTATTGCGATCGGGAAATTTACGGTAAATTTACCTATAATAAGCCCCGATAGCGAATAAAAATTAACACCGCTGCCCAAGACCCCAAAGCCACCTTTAAGGCGACTAAAATATTCAGTAATGGCATAATGCCACCACTGACTAAACTCCCTAATTCACCGTGGGGGAATTCTATACCAAACAGAGTAATTACCGACAATAAAATAAAGATGAGGACGGAAATTTTCTCCCAAATAGATGCCTGCCAACGCTGATAAATTCCCTGCATTAACTCCGGTGGAGAAGTGATCGCAATTAGACCGATCGCCGTCCCTCCGGCTACTCCGGCCGCAAAACCACCCCCAGGGCTAAGATGACCCCTAATGGCTAATTCAATACTCACCAAAGCCGCAATAGTTGCCCCTAGTCGCGCTAAAACAATGGAGGGTTGATCAGTAAATCGATATACTTTACTCAGGGGTTTCTCGTTGGCGAGTAAAAAATTACAGCCCATAATTGAGATAGTAAAAACCACTACCTCGAAGATGGTATCATATAGGCGATTTCTGAAAATGATGCCAGAAACCGCATTAGGTACACCACTATCTTGCACTACTACTTCCACAATGGAAGGACCCAACCATTCATCAATTGGGTTGGATATCAACAACATCTTGATATAAAGTATGACACCCACAGCGATATAAACCCATTTCATTAATGTTTCTCCCCAGATTCTGTTAAGTTAAAATAGTTTAAAATGGTTATGGATGATGTCAGTTCGGCTTCCATAATCTCATGGAGCCGTTTGATTCTAGTTGTGGTGTAATAGGGTAAAGGTTCCGGTTCTGATGGTTCTGTAGTTTCTCCAGGTTTTGGTTGATTAGATTGGGTGGGGTATGGACTGGCAAATAGGGAATGTAAAGGCTGAATACAAGTGGCATGAATTTCCTTGGTGACTAAGGCATGATGTAACTCTTCTAAGTCCTTATAAGGTACTAATTCAACCCGCATATAATGTTGGCGAAAAATTAAGCGCAATTCATCGACAATTTTACCAAAAGGGCGATCGCTTTCCGGCAGTTGTAATTCCTCTTTTAAGACACCCAAACGCATGACCAAAGAAGAACGCACCGCCACGCCATACAGAGTAATTGCCAGCATCGTCCCCACTAATGCTTCAGTTAAGGCTACATCTGCAGCCCCTAAGATGGCATAAACCAAAGCAGCCACAGCACCCAATATACCACGAATTACTAAGGCATGATAGGGGTTAACTTGTAAAACTACCATGGCGGTGGCTAGAGGCATTAATGCCGTAATGAGATAGATAGTATTATCGTTCATCGTCACCTTCACTACTGGAACAGTAAGCTAATACATATCCTAAAACAGTATTCCAAATTGCCAAAGAGATAATGGCGAGAATGAGCAGGGGCCATTCGCTGGGAATTCTCAGTAATAGTCCGACAACTATGGTCATGGAACCCAAGGTATCAGAGACTGATAAACCATGTAGTTTGAATAATACTGAGCGATCGCCCACGAGGGGAAAGGTTCCCCAAAACCAAAAGACCACCCCAAGTAACATCAAAAGGTCACTGAATAAGTTAATCATGATTCACTTAGTTAATACATCACTCATGCGTCTAAGAATTTGAGCCAATAGCATTAAAGACGCATTCCCAACACTGAGAATAATTACCCCAACTACGCCAATCATCCAATCATCTCTTAAGACCGAGACAACTATAATCATGATCGATGTTTTACTAGCAATACTAGAAAATGCTAACACCTTTTGCCAAATATTATCATCTTGGCAGGCTTCGTAAATAGGAATCATTAAAGCTACCAGCATCATCATTAAGATGGTGTTCATGAGTCAGGCCTCCTGCGACGTACCCAATGGACTTCATACCAGCCCTCTTGGTGATATTTTAAAACAATGGTTTTGGGGGTAAAGGTAATGATAAAGATATCTAAAAAAATTAAACCAGGTGTCCTTTGGGGTTTAACTCTTTCCATGGTGATATCTTCGTAATTATGGGGTTTTAAGATCATCTCAAAAGCCTCTAGGTAGGCTTGAGGCACTGACTTAATGACTTCCCCAAAAGCCCTTAACCAGTCGTTTAAAGCCGCCTTAGAGGGGCGACGACCAGGTAATAGTAAACACACACTCACCCCGATAATGATATTAGCTAAACTCAGGTCAGCAGTAATCAGAAACCAAATAGCTAATCGCAGAATTAAGTTGAGAGATAGATATTTAATCATGCTATACTCACCGCAAAAACAAACCAAAACAGCACTGTTAACATGATGGTCATTCCACCAATAATATGTTCCAGCTTTTCCCAGTTTCTGGATAGGTTAACTTCCCAGTTTTTAAACAGCAGAAAATAAGCCAACCATCCGCTACCTATAGTTACCAGGGATTTGACAATATTATCAATGGTATAAGCTGATTGATAATAGAAAAAGTTAGCCAAAATTAGCCCCCCCAGGAGAATTACCATAGCTGGCAAGAGTCCCCGCTGCTTTGCCTCAGTTTCTGGGGTTTCTGGTAGTTGAGTATGGGGAATAAAGATGAATTTGGCAAAGTATATTGTGGTTCCTATGGCGGCTATATTTAGGATGATGTCTTGCCAAGATAACAGATTTTTAAAGGTGACCATTTTCGCCCCAAAACCTGCCAGTAAGGGGAAACCAGACACGGATAAACTAGCTATCAATAATGGTATCCAAACGGAGGTATTAATGGGCTGGGACTGTAGTTGCTTAAAGCTGCGACTGGGTAGGCTTCCAGCTATTAAGAATAAAGCTGATTTAACCAAGCCGTGGGTGAGGGCATAAAACCCAGCAACTACGGGGGCGGCGAGGACAAATCCTAATTGGGAAATGGTGCTAAAAGCTAGGGTTAGCTTGGTGTCTTTTTGAAAAACGGCATAAACTACGCCGAAAATGGCGGTGCTAATACCAAAGATTCTTAGCACTGGGTCAATCTCTGGTACAATGAGAGCGCAACGAATTAGGGGAAATACTCCGGCTTTGACTACGACTCCTGAGAGGAGGGCGGAAACGGGGGTTTCTGATTCGGAGTGGGTTAGCGGTAGCCATAACCCAGAGACAAACACGCCACCTTTGACTAATAGTGCCATTAGGATAAGGGCTATGGCTTCTGGAGGGGAAACCCGTAAGCCACTAAAGGCAAAGGAATGAGCGGCTTGGTAGACAAGACCGACCCCAATCAGATAGAATAGCATGGCGGTGTTGCTCACAAATAGATAGCGTAAGGCTATCCAAATGGAGCGATCGCTACGAGGATAGGAAATTAACAGGAAAACTGCGATTCCTAACACCTCTAGGGCTACATATATGCTAATAAAATCTTGACAAACAAATGTGGCATTAACAGTGCCATGTAAAATGATAGCCTGGGCATAAAAAAAGGCGGATTTACCCCGGTTCCAACAGTAAAAAACCACTGCCATGGTGACTAGGGCGTTGGTCAATATAAAGTAGCCACTTTGTTGATCAACTAATAGTTGAACACCAAAGTTATCTAGTAGTTTGATTTGCAAATCTGTATCATTTAACAGAACCTGCAACCCATAAGCTAGGGAACAAAGGGCTGCCAAAACAGCTAGATAGCGATCGAATTTGGGAAGTAAATAGATACTGAACCCGACAAACATTGGTAATGCTATCAATGCGATCGTAATATTGGTCATGGGGTATTGTTCTTTTCGATCTCGTCGGTTTCTAAGGTGGGGTTATCGCGGGCTAACTTCATGACACCAACCAGCATTAATGCTTGGACGGAAAAGCCAATTACGATCGCCGTCAAAATCACCGCCTGTGGCACCGGGTCGGCATAAGTGCCATTATCTGCGGCATTACCGATAATCGGTGTAAAAAAGCCATCCCGTGAGGCGATGAGTACATAATAGGCGATTACCCCTGTACTCATCACATCCATGGAGATAATTTTCATCATCAGGTTCTTTTTGAGAATGATGCCGAAAAATCCGAACATCACGGAGGCGAATACTAACGACTCTAACACAATTATCTGTCAGCTAAAGGAGTTGATGAATTATATGTAAAGCATACACGATTTCGGCAAAAAACAAAACATCTTTTTAGGGATTTTGGCAAAATTTAGTTAGTCCAAATCTCCTGTTTTATTGTGTCCAAAATTTAGGAGATTTTCAACCACACAACTAGCCAAAATATAGCGGTTAAACTCAGGGTCATGACCCCCATCAGGTGGTCTAATTTTTCCCAAGTTTTGGGCAGGTTAATTAGGGAATTTTTGAAAATCATAAAATAGGCTAACCAACCCACCCCAATAGTAGCTAAAGCCTTAGTAATCTTCTCGACGGAATAGGTGGACTCGTAATAGAGACTATTGGCACAAATTAAGGCAATAAACAGAATACCTATAGCGGGAAGTAATGCCAATTTTTGAGAGTCAAATTTTTCGGAATCGGCGGATTGTTGGTGGGGAATAAAGATAAATTTGGCAAAATATATCACGGTTCCGACTGAGGCAATATTGAGGGCGATATCTTCCCAAGTTGACAAGTCTTTAAAAACTAGAGCTTTGGCTGAAAAAATAGATAACAGCGGGAAACCAGATATAGACAAACTAGCCAGGAGTAGAATTAGCCAGAGAAAAGTATTAATGGGCTGTTGATGCAGTTGTTTAAAGTTGCGGCTGGGCAGGCTTCCTTCTATGAGGAATAAAGCGGATTTAACTAAGCCGTGACTGAGGGCATAAAAACTTCCGGCGACGGGGGCGACAATGATAAAACCTAATTGGGAAATACTGCTAAAAGCGAGGGTGCGTTTGGTGTCTGGTTCAAAAATGGCATAAATTGCACCTAACAAGGCGGCAGCTACCCCAAAGATGCTGAGAATTGGGCTAAATTCGGGTAGAATTAAGGCTAAACGTACTAAGGGAAAAACTCCGGCTTTGGTGACAATTCCTGAGAGAAGGGCGGAAACAGGGGTTTCTGATTCAGCATAGGTCATGGGTAGCCATAACCCTGAGACGAAGATACCACCCTTGGCTAATAAACCCATGAAGATAAGGGATATAGCCTCTGGGGAGGAACCCCGTAAGCCAGCAAAGGCAAAGGAATGATGGGCTTGGTAGACGAGGGCGACTCCTACCAGGTAGAATAGCATGGCGGTATTGCTGACAAATAGATAGCGTAAGCCTACCCAAATAGAGCGATCGCTGCGAGGATAAGCAATTAATAAAAAAACGCCTATTCCTAAGACTTCTAAAGCCACATATAGACTGATAAAGTCCTGGGAGAGAAAAATGGAGTTAAGGCTGCTATGAACAATTAATATCTGAGTAAAAAATAACCCGGACAGCCGGGACGACCAACAGTATAAAATCACCGCCATGGTGACTAGGGCGTTGGTCAAGATTAAGTAGCCACTGGTTTGGTCAATGAATAGTTGAACACCAAAGTTATTCAGTAGTTGTATATTCAGGTTGGGGGGTTCCAAAATAACCCATAACCCGTAAGCAAAAGACATCAGGACAACGGCCATAGCCGAATAGCGATCTATTTTGGGGAATAGATAAATGCAAAATCCTACCAAAATTGGCAGTAATATCAAGACGATGGTGATATAGGTCATGGGTTGTTATGGTCATCCAGATAATTACTCACATCAGGTTCTTAGTGAGAATCTAATATTTGGATTATACATGAGTCAGACACCAAAATATTTATGGGTATGCTGCCTCCCATGTGATCAAAAAAAAGAGGCGATCTGATCTAGTCAGAAACTCGCCTCTCAAATGGGCTTGAATTTATAGGTAACTCACAACCTATTCACCCATCATAACTGGTTCCGGGCCAAAAGTCGGAAATACAGTTTTGCCGTTATTTTCAGTCGCCACCACGGGATGACCATAATAGGCATCAATAATCAGTTGCTTGAGATCCTCAATTAAGGGATAGCGAGGATTGGCCCCTGTACACTGATCATCAAAGGCTTGATCGGCGACTTCATCAACCTTAGCTAAAAACTCGGCTTCGCTTTCTTTAACGACTTCTTTCATGGCTTTAGGAATGCCTACCTGATGCTTGAGTTCTTCAATAGCCAAAATTAGGCGATCGATTTTTTCATCATCAGTATTCCCTCCCAAATGCAAATAATCGGCCACCCGAGCATAACGCCATTTAGTGTTAGGATATTTGTATTGGGAGAAAGTGGCTTGTTTGAAGGGTGCATCAGTGGCATTGTAGCGAATTACATGGCTAATCATCAAGGCATTCGCTAAACCGTGGGGAATGTGGAAAGTCCCGCCTAATTGGTGGGCAATGGAATGGCAAATGCCTAAGAAACCATTAGCAAAAGCCATCCCAGCCATGGTAGAGGCATAGTGCATTTTTTCCCGTGCTTTCGGGTCATTCGCGCCATTTTTATAGGAACTAGGCAGATACTTGAAAATCAGCCGAATGGCTTCTAAAGCCATGCCATTAGTGTATTCGGAAGCCAAGACGGAAACAAAGGCTTCTAAGGCGTGAGTTAAGGCATCAATACCGCCAAAAGATGTTAAACTTTTGGGCATATTTAACACCAATTCGGGGTCAACGATCGCAATATTAGGAGTCAAGGCATAATCTGCCAAAGGATACTTAATATTATTGCGGCGATCGGTAACCACAGCAAAGGGTGTCACTTCCGAACCAGTTCCCGAAGTGGTAGGAATTGCCACCATTAGTGCTTTTTCTCCCAGCGGCGGCAAATCATAGACCCGTTTACGGATATCCATAAATCGCATCGCCAAACCTTCAAACTCAATATCTGGATGTTCATACATGAGCCACATAATCTTAGCAGCATCCATAGGCGACCCACCACCAATGGCAATAATGACATCCGGTTCAAAGGTATTCATGAGAGTTAAACCCCGTTGTACGGTATCCAAAGACGGGTCAGGTTCAACATCATAAAAAACGTCATATTTAACCCCGATTTCTTCGAGGACTTCCTCAAGAGATGCGGTAATTCCCAAGTTAAACAAAGGCTTATCAGTGACAATAAAAGCCCGTTTTTTACCTGCCAACTCTCGCAAAGCGACGGGTAGGGAACCATACTTGAAATAGATTTTGGGAGGGACTCGGAACCACAGCATATTTTCCCGTCGTTCGGCGACGGTTTTAATATTCAACAGGTGAGTAGGTTCGACGTTTTCACTAATGGAATTACCGCCCCAAGTTCCACAACCCAGAGTTAAAGAAGGGTCAAGACGGAAATTATACAAATCTCCGATCGCCCCTTGAGATGAAGGGGTATTAATTAACACCCGCGCCGTTTGTACCTTACCCTCAAAGGCGTTAATATGAGCAGTATTATTAGGGGAAGTATACAAGGCAGCGGTGTGACCACGACCTCCCAACTGTACCAAACGTTCAGCCTTCAGAACCGCATCCTCAAAATCTTTCGCCCGATACATAACCAAAACCGGCGATAGTTTTTCATGGGCGAAGGGGTCATCATCATCAATTTCCGGTCGTTCCCCGATAATCACACGGGTATTATCAGGAAGATTTAGCCCAGCCATTCCTCCCAATTTATTAACAGTTTGACCGACAATTTCGGGGTTAAGATGACCGTCTACAAAAATGACGTTAGCCATGCGATCGGTTTCTTCTGGGGTGAGGAAATAAGCACCACGGCTGAGAAATTCCTCCCGCACCTGGTCATAAATAGAATCAACGACAATTACAGACTGTTCACTAGCACAAATCATGCCATTGTCAAAAGTCTTACTCAGGATAATCGAAGATACCGCCATTTTAATATGAGCAGAATCATCAATTAAAGCCGGAGTATTCCCCGCCCCAACACCTAAAGAGGGTCGCCCGGAAGAGTAAGCAGCACGCACCATTCCCGGACCCCCTGTAGCGAGTATCAGTTTAATATCCTGATGTTGCATCAAGGCCTGAGATAGGGGAACTGTTGGTTCATCAATCCAACCAATAATATCTTCCGGCGCACCGGCTTCAACGGCTGCTTCCAGAATAATACGCGCCGCCTCATTAGTACATTTTTGGGCGCGGGGGTGGGGTGAAAATATAATCCCATTGCGAGTTTTTAGGGCAATTAAGGCCTTAAAAATAGCTGTAGAGGTGGGATTAGTAGTGGGGACAATACCTGCTAAGATGCCCACAGGTTCGGCGATTTTTTGGAATCCGAAGGATTTATCGGATTCAATAACACCACAGGTTTTGGTGTTTTTATACTTGTTGTAGATGATTTCTGAGGCGAAGTGATTTTTAATCACTTTATCCTCAACCACCCCCATACCTGTTTCTTCGACTGCTATTTTAGCTAGAGGTATACGCGCCGCATTAGCCGCTAGGGCAGCTTTCTTAAAAATGTAGTCTACCTGTTCTTGAGTGAAGCCAGAGAATTCTTGCTGGGCTGCTTTTACCCGCGCAATCAAGTTCTCTAATTCTTCGATATTGGTCACTCGGTTAACCATGAAAATACCTCAGATAGGACTATTGCCCAACTATGTACAGGGTCTTAGGCTGACCCATGCAGTACAGTAGTTGCTCAAAGATTTTGACTACCAGACAGTATAGCGCTTGTTCCTGATTTGTGTAGGTAGGACTTACTAAAACATCAAATTTGCGAGACTCCTCTACCCTTGATTATAGTAAAATGGTGTATCCGATGATACATCTTTCCTAAAGAATTAACTAAATTTTAACCTCCCATTAACTATCCAAATTGCGACATTCCCCAAGCCACCTAGTCATCAATTATCGATTATCCGGTAGGGGCGGGTTCCACGGTCAATCAAATTGACAACAAATAAGATTACTAAACCCGCCCCAAGCCACCTAGTCATCAATTATCGATTATCCGGTAGGGGCGGGTTCCACGGTCAATCAAATTGACAACAAATAAGATTACTAAACCCGCCCCAAGCCACCTAGTCATCAATTATCGATTATCCGGTAGGGGCGGGTTCCACGGTCAATGAAATTGACAACAAATAAGATTACTAAACCCGCCCCAAGCCACCTAGTMATCAATTATCGATTATCCGGTAGGGGCGGGTTCCACGGTCAATCAAATTGACGACAAATAAGATTACTAAACCCGCCCCAAGCCACCAAGTAATCAATTATCAATTATCAATTATTTAGTTGTCATAGTATGGATACCATCCCAGTCGGAGGGTGGGGTATTTTGTAGATAATTGTGGGCGCGACCGATATGAATTTCGACGGCTCTATCATCCGATCGCATTTTTTGAGCTACTTCAAAATGCTGAATAGCTAAGGCAAAATCCCTGGCTAAATAAGCCTGTCGTCCCAGATTATAATATCCCAAAAACTCGACCCATTCATCATCTAAAGCCTGATTTTTTGAGCCAATCAACTCATAAATATTAACGGCATTATTTTTACCTTTAACCCGGACTTTATCCAACTCCCTAACCCAAATGCGATCGCCACACAAATTATAAGTCATTTCACTTAAAATAATATCACAGCCATACAATTTAGTAAGCTGTTCCAAGCGGGAACTCAAATTAACCCCATCGCCAATCACAGTATAATCCATCCGTTTTTGAGAGCCAATATTTCCCGATACGACTTCTCCCGAACTCATACCAATACCAATTTTAATTTGAGGTTCATTAGGTCGAGACTCATTAAAATCTTTCAACCGTTTTCGCATATCCAAAGCGGACTTAACCGCCATCCAAGCATGATTATCTCTGAGAGGAAGAGGCGCACCAAACACCGCCATAAGTGCATCTCCGATAAACTTATCCAAAGTTCCTTCATGGGAAAAAACGGCTTCCACCATAGTTTCAAAATATTGATTTAGCAACGCCACGACATCAGAGGCTTCCAAATTTTCAGTTAAGGTGGTATAGCCACGAATATCAGAAAATAGAATAGTTACTTCTTTCCTTTCCCCAATCATCAAAGCATCTTCTCCCAAAGCCATAACCCGTTCAGCCACCCCAGGAGTCATATAGCGATACATGGTAGTTTTCATACGTTTTTCGCGGCTAATATCTTCCAAAACCACCAAACCACCCCGGACACCACCTTCTGGGTTAGTCAAAGGATTAACAGTTAAATTAATGCTACGTTCTAGCTGTCGAATTTCGGAAGCGATCGCCTCATTATCAGCCAAAGCATTGCCGTCTAAAAGCCTATATTCTTGACCCCAAACATGATAAATATCTGGTTTTTTCGCATCAGGAACCACCAAAATAGGAATGGGTGTTGTATCTCCAAATTCCCTAACTATCATTTCCACTAATCCCACAGTTAAACTTTGTTCCGGGACAAAATGGCGGGCGGCAAATTTGAGACTATCCTCAAGACGCAATTGCAAATTTTCAATAGGAAGAACATCCCAGATATATTGTCCGCTAAGTTGCTCTTCCCAATATTCGCGAATTTGTCGATGGCGGGGACGGTGACGGGGACAGCCGAGCAATTCCAAAGCAGCATCATTAATGGTAACAATGCGACCTTGTAAATCCGTAGAAATAACCACATCTGAGAGACTTTGGAGAATATCTTTTTGATACTGTTTCTCCACCATGACATTCTCAAAAAGTTGGGCATTTTGTAAAGCAATACCCGCCTGAGCATTAAAAGCCCGCAGAAATTCCTCATCGGAATCAGTGAAACTGCCTTTATGTTTATTGATTAACTGAGTGACACCGATCAGCTCACCTTTAGCGTTGTAAACTGGCATACAGAGAATATTACGAGTGCGATAGCCAGTTTTGCGATCGGTGGTCGGGTCAAAGCGAGGGTCTGCATAAGCATTGGTAATATTTAGCACTTGACCTGTGGAAGCCACATAACCCGCAATTCCCTTATTAGCCGGAATGCGAATTTCCATCATGGTTTTACCATCAGCCTTAGCCACTTTAGTCCAGAGTTCCTCGGTTTCTTTTTTGAGTAGGAAAATGGTACTGCGATCGGCTTGCATTAGGTCTCTGGCTTGTTCCATTACGGATAATAAAGTAGTTTCGAGATCTAAACTCTGACCGAGGGTAGTGGTAGCTTTGAGGAGGGCTGCTACACCTCGCTGGTTACGGGCGGCGACAAAAAACGATTGGCAGCTTTCGAGGATAATACCAATAGAATCAGCAAAGGAGCGAAATTGCTGTTCGTCTTCCTCGGTAAAAGGGCGATCGCCTGCTTTATTGAGGAGTCGCACCACCGCCACCGCTTCTTGAGGATTTTGGGTGCTAAAAATAGGCATACAGAGAATGCTACGCGCTTCGTACCCATGAGGTTGGTCAATAGCGGGGTCGAATAGTTCATGGGTTTGAGCATCAGTGATATTGAGGGCTTCTCCGGTACAGGCGACATGGCCGAGAATACCCACATCCATGGGTAGGCGAATTTCCTCGGTATGTTTAGCGTCGGAGTTACCCTCGCCGTCAGTAGAGTTGGTTTCGGGAGAGGTTTTGTACCAAAGCTGACCCTTGTTGCGATTAATCAAAAAAATGGTAGTGCGATCGGCTTCTAGGATTTGTCCGATTTTGAGAGTAAAGGCATCGAGAAGCTGTTCGAGGAGGGTTTCGATCGCTTCATTGTTAATCAGTTCGATAGCTCGGAGAAATTGTTGAAATTCTGCGGTAATGAAATCGAGAATACAAATAAACTCTCCCATTGGCAGATTTTTCACACGATCTGCCAACAAGCCCATGCGATTAACTTGAGTCAATGTAGCCAGAATGCTACCTGCGTGGGAAACTGTCATGGGTCGGGGTTAAATTGACAAAGGACTCCATCTGAACGGTTGATCCCCCGATTCAGTAGCCTCAAAAGGAAGAAGCAAGGAACAGCGATAATCTATTCCTTGTCTCAAGTCTACGGGTTTCCTTTCAACTAAGCAACAGAGGGCAGTGATTCACGAGCCAAAATATTTTGATAATAGCGCCTCAGTTGGCTAGTAGCAGCAGCCCACCCCCAGCGTTCGGCTTCTAATCGGGCATTTTGTCGCAACAGTTCCCGCTCATCACTATGGGATAATAGTCTACTGGTGGCTTTGATGGCTCCTTGTTCATCCTGGGGGTCAAACAGATAGCCATTTACTCCGTCAGTGACAATATCAGGAATTCCCCCAGACCGCGCGGCAACTACGGGGGTTCCTGCCGCCATAGCTTCGAGGAGGACTAAACCTAGGGTTTCTGTCCGGGAAGGGAAAATAAAGGCATCAGCGCAGGCGTAAGCGGCCGCTAATTGCTCTCCCCGCAGATAACCGACGAAGTTGGTGGGAGTTCCGGCAAAATGCTGTTCTAGGTTTTCCCGGTTCGGACCATCTCCGACTAGGGCGAGACGGGCGTTGGGTATTGCTGCTAGAATAGGTTTAATGCGATCGATTTCTTTTTCGGCTCCTAGTCTGCCTACATACAACAGTAGGGTATCGTCTGGGTTTCCCATACTGAGGCGATCGCGCATTTCTTTAGTGGCTTTATGGGGTTGGAACATTTCTGTATCCACCCCCCTCTGCCATAGGTCTACCCGTTCAATGCCATGATTGCGTAACTCCTCAACCATTGCTGTGGAGGTACACAGGTTTAACATAGCCTGATTATGGGCTGTACGCAATAACCCCCACAGGAATTCCTCTAGCATTCCTAAGCCGTAGTGGTGCAGGTATTGGGGTAGATGGGTATGGTAGGAGGCTACTAACCCGACGTTGAGTTTTTTACCATAATACAGGCCACTTAATCCCAATACGGCTGGGTTGGCTACATGGATAATATCTGGTTTAAATTCCGCTAATTTTGCCCCAATTCCCGGATGAGGAAGACCGATTTTGAGTTCAGGATACATGGGGAGAGGAAATCCCTCTACACCGTAGATTTGACAGCCTTTATATTCGGTTAATCCACCTTCTGGAGAAACTATTAGCACCTCATCACCTAGGCGATTTAGTTGTTCGGCGGTATGACATAAACGGGTGACAATCCCATCTATTTTCGGTAAAAATGTTTCAGTAAAAAGGGCGATTCTCATAAAAAGTTAGCGCGGCTTGTCAAATATTTTGGAAGGGTTTAGAGACCATAAAAAAACCAGTCTTTTCGACTCAAGTAATCACCAGTGTATAATTAACCCATTTTTAGTTATCTGAGGTAACGGGTTGATTATTGTTGGCGGCTGGTGTGGTAGTGGGTGATAACAGTCGATACTTCAGCAGGAAGCCAAAATATGCGAACAGGACAATGATGGCTGTGCCAATGCCGACAGGACTAGGAACCCAGAAAATGGCTTCTAGTCGGTTAATCTCCCCAGGTTGGAGAGTCCATACTACCAACTTGCCGTTTTCTTCTGTGGTCGGGTTGGAGTCAGAGTCGGGGTTGCCGTCAGCTATCACCCGCGCTCCCCAAGGGGTAATCAGCCTAAATTCTAGGTCGATCAGG
Source organism: Arthrospira sp. PCC 8006 (assembly GCF_046480465.1). Lineage (NCBI taxonomy): Bacteria > Bacillati > Cyanobacteriota > Cyanophyceae > Oscillatoriales > Microcoleaceae > Arthrospira > Arthrospira sp. PCC 8006. Next base: position 28,314 of record NZ_PKGG01000002.1, on the reverse strand, counting down.
TTTTCGGCCCCAACAATAACGTTATCCTCGCTGGCTACTAGGGCTAGGGATGTTAGGTCTAATTCTAGGTTAATCCGATTACGCAGAGCAAATATTAAGTTATTTTGCTTTAAGCGCAAATCTGAGGCAAATTGTGGTAGTTGCCCTTCTGTAGCCGGAAGCGATCGGCTAGAGGGGGGAGTGATGGGGTTAAAAAAGGCGCTAAATTTTTTCTGTAAATCTGCCCCATTGTAAAAGGGGATAGTAACTTCAATCTCCTGATTGGACAATTGTTTAGCTTTACCGTTGAGAAGTTTGGCGCGACGACGTAGACTCGGAAGCCACTCATCTAAAGCGTCTGACCCTAAGTTAGTCACTTCTTCGGCTAACCGGATATGCTGGACAATTTTGCCGTGGGTCTGATCAGAAAATTCAATCCCTATATCGGAGTGAACACATCCCCCCAGCATCAGGGAAACTAAACCCATGATGATCAGAACTCGCAATCGTTTCAACATCCGTATTTGCCTCACCAGAACATCGGCTGCTCATCTGTTTCTCCTCTTCTCATCAAACCCGATCGCCAAACCATTGTCAATTGCTGAGGGGTTAATTTTTAATTCCTGTGGTAGCAATGCCTCGGATGAACTGTCGCTGACCCAACAGGAATAAGATCACCACGGGGACAGTGGCAATAACTACGGCGGCCATTAGTAGTTGCCAACTGCTGGTAAACTGTTCCTGAAATTCGGCTAAAGCTAGTTGTACGGTTCTTAACTCGGGTCGGGTGGTAAATACTAAGGGCTTGAATAAATCATTCCATTCGCCAATGAAGGTAAATAGAAACAGGGTTACCAGGGCGGGACGGGCTAGGGGTAGCATGATCTGGGTGAGAATTTGCCAGCGGTTGGCCCCGTCAATGGTGGCCGCTTCCTCTAAGGCTAAGGGAATGGTGATGAAATATTGGCGTAACAGAAAAATCCCGAAGCCATTGACGGCTGTGGGTAGGATTAAGGCCCAGTAGGAGTTGAGTAAATGACCCCATTTGAGGACGAGAAAAATGGGAACTACTAACAATTGAAAGGGAATTACCAAGGTCGCCAAGACTACTAAGACGATCGCCTGTCGGCCGCGAAATTTGAGTCGCGCTAGGGCATAACCCGCTAGGGCTGAGGTGATCACCTGAAAGGCGGTTACAGATAAGGCGACAAAGGTGGAATTAGCGAAGGCTAACAGAAAGCTACCCCGCTGCCATGCCTGTTGGTAGTTTGCCAGGGTAAGCTGAGAACTATCGGCGGCGCTAGGTTCTGATAGGGAGGTGAACACTACGATCACTAGGGGCAGCAGGACAATTCCCGCCCCCACCAGTAACAACAACAGGGTTAGCACCTGAAAAAAAGTATTCCAGTTTACAGATTTTTTCATAAAGTTGAGTTAAAGAGCGATCGAAAATTGGATTAAGATAAACTTATCAAAAATGCCATGATTATTAAGTTTAACTGGGTGTGTCAGGAACTAATCTTAGAAAATACGACAAAGTTGGTCAATTCCTGGAATAAATAGATAAAGTAAACTATAAAGATCCTAATGCTTGCTGATGCTAAAGGCCATTGAGTGAGTCAGATGCCATAATTCTGTATCTGGATTCTCAGTGTAATGGCCATTGATGGGGGAAGCAAGCCATAAAAATAGCAGAATTTTGACCCCCACTGTACGGTCAGGCAGATCGAAACAGGTTCTCGGACATGAGAGCAAAACGCTTGGGGAGATATCTACCTCTGGATATCTGGCTTTCGAGTTGGATGTGTAAGTGATATCACTGAACCAAGAATTCCACTGCTAATAAGGGTGGGAGCGTCAAAAACAGCTCATTTGTTTGTTACCAGGAGAAATTTAATTTATGCCACAGCTTGAAACAATTGCTGAACTAGACTTTCAGAACGAAACCTATAAAGATGCCTATAGCCGGATTAATGCGATCGTAATTGAAGGTGAGCAAGAAGCATCTGATAATTACATCAAACTGGGTGAAATGCTGCCGGAAGAACGGGAAGAGTTGATTCGTCTGTCGAAAATGGAAAAGCGTCACATGAAAGGGTTTCAGGCTTGTGGTCGCAACCTGGAAGTTAGCCCCGACATGGACTTTGGCCGTGAGTTCTTTGCTCAACTGCATGGTAACTTCCAAAAGGCGGCGGCTGAAGGTAAGTTGGTCACTTGTTTGCTGATCCAATCTTTAATTATTGAAAGTTTTGCGATCGCTGCTTACAACATCTATATCCCGGTGGCTGATCCCTTTGCTCGCAAAATTACCGAAGGCGTGGTTAAAGATGAGTACGAGCATCTGAACTTTGGCGAGGAGTGGCTGAAAGCTCACTTTGAAGAGTCCAAAGCTGAATTAGAAGAAGCTAACCGCCAAAACTTACCCCTGGTCTGGAAAATGCTTAACCAGGTGGAAAAAGATGCCAGTATCCTGGGAATGGAGAAAGAAGCCTTAATTGAGGACTTCATGATTGCCTATGGGGAAGCTCTGAGCAATATTGGTTTCACTACCCGCGATATTATGCGGATGTCTGCTTATGGCTTGGCAGGAGTTTAACTCAGTCAGGTTGAGATTTTGAACAAAAACGGTCGGTGCTGTCGGTGCTGTCGGTGAGCGCAGCCGAACCGCTGAACAGGTGGCGGTCTGCGATCGCCACGGTCTTAATCGTCATAGCCTGATCCTCTGAGCAACAAATCCCAGCCCTAGAGCGTTTAATCCACGCAACAGCTAAACGTCCTGTCGTGAAATACCCGTCCATCGATAGGATATTCTACAAGTTCCCTAGCTACTACCGCAGAGCGGCCATCAGCGCCATTGGGCAGGTCAGCATCAAAACTGGCTTACGATGGGTCTAGGATGGTGAAACGAGACTCAAAAAACTATGCTCTGGCTGTATTTTCCCATGGGAAGCGCTATAACTGCGACCTGAATGGAAGTCAAGATATTGCCGAGAGGAATGCTGAAGCTCACTCGCAGAAATGACGGTGAGGAGGGCTCGCGCAAATGTTCTGGAGGTTCGCCTAGAAGCTGGGCTTGTTTGTGTGATATTTGGACTCAGGCGAGTCCGGGATTACCATAAGACACTCCCACCTCGCGCCCTCGCAGGTGGGGAGGGCTTCATTCTGAATTGCTGGCACTATGGGCAGGTTGGTGATGAGATTAAGGATAAAGTCACAAGCCAACCTGCTCCTTTGCAGGTAAAATTAATTTCTATATCCGGCATCGACTCCCATATTTTTGCCGGGAGATCGGTAAATAGAATAGCCTCCCCCAAGAGGATGTTAACTAAAAATAACTAAATAACTCAATCGAATCATGTTTGGTCTCATCGGTCATCTTACCAGTTTGGAACACGCCCAGGTTGTGGCTCGGGATTTGGGTTATGCAGAATATGCTGATCAAGGTCTGGATTTTTGGTGCAGCGCACCACCCGTAATTGTTGAGGATCTTAAGGTAACAAGTATTACGGGTCAGGTAATTGAGGGTAGGTATGTAGAGTCTTGCTTCTTACCCGAAATGTTGGCTACTAACCGCATGAAAGCTGCTACTCGCAAAATTATTAATGCTATGGCTCATGCTCAAAAAAATGGCATTAATATTACGGCTTTGGGGGGGTTTTCTTCGATTATTTTGGAGAGATTTAATTTGGATCAACTGGGTAGAATTCGCAACATTAAGTTGGAGTTTGAGCGCTTCACTACCGGAAACACACACACGGCTTATATTATTTGCCGTCAAGTCGAACAAGCCGCACCGAAATTGGGAATAGATTTATCTAAGGCTACTGTGGCGGTTTGTGGTGCTACCGGAGATATTGGGAGTGCGGTTTGTCGGTGGCTAAATGGCAGACTTGATGTGGCTGAAATACTATTGATTGCTCGCGATCGCCAAAGACTCCAAAACCTCCAAGCTGAATTGGGACGGGGTAAAATTATGGCCTTAGATGAAGCATTACCCAAGGCTGATATTGTGGTTTGGGTCGCTAGTATGCCCCAGGGGGTGGAAATTGACCCGGAGGTTTTGAAAAAACCCTGTTTGTTGATTGATGGCGGCTATCCTAAAAATTTAGCCACGAAGGTGCAAAGCCCTGGTGTTCATGTCCTGTCTGGGGGCATTGTGGAACACGCTTTAGATATTGACTGGAAAATCATGAAAATTGTCAATATGAATGTTCCCGGTCGCCAGCTATTCGCCTGTTTTGCGGAATCTATGTTATTGGAGTTTGAGGCTATATATACCAATTTTTCTTGGGGCCGAAATCAAATCACTTTGGATAAAATGGATATGATTGGTCGGATGTCTATTAAACATGGTTTTAAGCCACTGATGTTATAATTCTTTCCCCCTCCTCACCCGCTCTTCTCAAACTCTGTTGACCTGGCAATTTCGGGTGAGGATCTGATTATTACTTGTGGCTTTTGGGGGGAATGCACAAAATATGGTTTTTGTCAAGGGTGATAAAAATAGTGGGGGCATTTTCGTCAAAAACTCGTGCATCGTGAATTTTATTTTTTGCTGGCAGAATAACTTTAACCGCGAGATAATCAGGGTTTCCGGCTGTATTTTTGCATATAGGCACAGTAAGCCCTTGGGTGCAATTTCTCCCAGCTTACCACAACCCCTATAATCTCGTCAACTTTTTGCGAGAAATTGGCAATAAAATTGTATTAATTCTTAACAATCTTTGGAAAAAAAAATATATTTGGTTGTATGAATTAGCAAAACTTATATAAAATTCGACAAGTAGGGGCAGGGGGTGGGGCAGTTCATTAACGGTAGAACCCGCCCCGATAGTTGAGAATTAAAGGGTTAATCTCTCATTTTTTCAGACCAAACGCGAGTGGGAAGACCCCAAACATAGATAAATCCTTCGGCGGCTTTGTGGTCAAATACATCTTCAGAGCCGTAAGTAGCCAGGTCAAGGCTGTAGAGGGATTTGTCAGACTTGCGGCCGACAATGTTGCAATTGCCTTTAAACAGTTTGACCCGTACAGTGCCGCTGACCCGTTCTTGAGTTTGTTTGATAAAGGCATCGATCGCACCTTTGAGGGGACTAAACCAGAGGCCATTATAGACAATTTGGCTATAGGTTTCCTCAATGGCGCGTTTATAGCGGGTGACATCAGAAGTGAGAACCAGACTTTCAAGATCTCGGTGAGCCTGAATGAGTACAACCATGGCAGGGGATTCGTAAACTTCCCGAGATTTAATGCCTACCAAACGATTCTCGATCATATCAATGCGTCCGATACCGTGGTTTCCGGCGATCGCATTTAAGCGAGAGATCAGGTCAACCCCGTTGAGTGCTTCCCCATTGAGGCTAACAGGAATGCCAGCTTGGAAGCCAATTTCTACATATTCGGGCTCGTCAGGAGTATCAGCGATCGCTTTAGTCATCCCATAAATATCCTCTGGGGGTTCAACCCAGGGATCTTCGAGTGGTCCAGCTTCGATCGCCATACCAAGCAAGTTGCGATCGAGACTGTAGGGGGAAGACTTTTTAACCGGGAAGGAAATGCCACATTTTTCCCCATAGGCGATCGTCTCTTCCCGACTCATACCCCATTCCCTAGCCGGAGCCAAAATCTTAATATTAGGGTTGAGAGCGCCGATAGACACATCAAAGCGGACCTGATCATTGCCTTTTCCCGTGCAACCGTGAGCGATCGCATCTGCTCCGTATTTTTCGGCAACTTCCACCAAAATCTGAGCAATCAAAGGACGTGCTAAAGCCGTAGCCAGGGGATAGCGATTCTCATACAAAGCATTGGCTTGAATAGCCGGAAAAGCAAACTCCTGGACAAATCGCTGTTGTACATCAATCACTAAAGACTCACTCGCGCCAGAGTCGAGGGCCTTTTGTTTCACTGGTCCTAGTTCATCACCTTGTCCCAAGTCAACCGCCACAGTAATTACTTCAGCTACCCCAAACTCGTTTTTGAGGTAAGGAATACAGACGGAGGTATCTACACCACCAGAGTAGGCAAGTACAGCTTTTTCAGCGCGACCCATAATCTACCAAAGCTCCTAGACAACAAACATTTCATTATCACCCCAATCGCCACGATTTAACAGTGAACGGGTAACAATTAGGTTATAGTTTCAGAGCATCGCCAACTGTCCCCCAAAATCTATGTTTTTTAGCGTTGTTATCCCCACCTATAACCGTTTACCGATTTTACAGAAGTGTCTGAGAGCATTAGAAAATCAAGCCTATAGCGCCGCCGTGACGGGTTTAGAGGTGGTGTTAGTCGATGACGGTTCCACTGATGGGACTGTGGAATGGTTGGCCACTCATCAGGGCGCATTTCCCCATCTTCGCATTTACCAGCAAGACCACCAGGGACCGGCGGCGGCGCGAAATTTGGGAGTTGAACAGGCTAGGGGAGAGATTATTGTTTTTATCGATAGTGATTTGGTGGTAACTGATAGCTTTCTGGAGGCTCACGCTAGGGCATTAATTGCCAACTCTCAAAAAAGCGATCGCATCTTTACCTATGGTCGAGTTGTCAATACCTGCAATTTTGAACATCCCACCACAGAACCCTATAAAATTACCGATTTTTCCGCCGCTTATTTTGCTACTGGAAATGTGGCGATCGCCCGCCATTGGTTAATCGAAGCCGGATTATTTGACCCTCAATTTCAGCTTTATGGTTGGGAAGACCTCRAACTAGGAGTTAGGCTCAAAAAATTAGGCTTAAAATTAATCAAATGCCCCGCCGCCGTCGGATATCATTGGCATCCACCCTTTAGCTTAGAACAAATACCCGCCCTAATTGAAAAGGAAAAACAAAGGGGCAGAATGGGGGTAGTTTTCTACCAAAAACATCCTACATGGTCAGTAAAAATGATGATTCAAATGACAATTTTGCATCGGATACTCTGGGGGATTTTATCCCTCAGAGGTCAACTTAATGAAAGGACAATGGCGCATTTTTTACAGTGGTTAATTAATCGTGGTCAGTCTCAATTAGCCTTAGAAATTTCTCGGATTTTTTTGAATTGGTATAATGTGCAAGCCGTACAACAATATTGGGCCAGCCGAGAGCATACTTAATTAAATATTTGCCAGCTTGGTTCACTATTGACCTACACATGGTATAATAACCAAAACTATAGGTTCTAGTGGGGAACAGCCACTAGGAGTAATGGGGAAAGTTCGGTGTAAATCCGGCACTGTCCCGCAACTGTAATCAGATTTAAGGCAAATTTTTCCACCCAATCTGTGAGTCAGGATGCCCGCCTATAGTTATTTCTCACTCACAAATCTGCGAGGTACAGATGAGCAAAAATCATCGAATGATACACCTAATCGCCATGATTGGGTTAACATTTTATTTGGTAATAGGTGCAGCCACTCCAGCTCAAGCAATGCACATTATGGAAGGTTTTTTACCTATTACCTGGGCGGTTTTTTGGTGGGTGTTAATCATCCCTTTCTGGGTAATTGGTTTACAAAAACTCACCAAAATCACCAAAAAAAACCCCGAATTAAAGCTATTAATTGCCCTAGCCGGAGCCTTTACTTTTGTCCTGTCAGCCCTGAAAATACCCTCAGTGACAGGGAGTTGTTCTCACCCCACCGGAACCGGATTAGGAGTTGTTTTATTCGGACCGTCAGTGATGACAGTTTTAGGCAGTTTAGTCCTACTTTTCCAAGCCGTATTACTCGCTCACGGCGGTTTAACTACCCTGGGAGCCAATGTATTTTCCATGGCAATTGTCGGCCCTTGGGTCGCCTATGGCATTTACCAACTATTCTGCCAATTTAACCAACAAAAACTAGGTATTTTCTTAGCAGCAGCCTTGGGAAGTTTAGCCACTTATTTAATTACCTCCATACAGTTAGCCGTAGCTTTTCCGGCTGCTTCTGGGGGGGTTATCGCTTCCTTTATCAAATTTGCGGGGATTTTTGCAGTCACTCAAATTCCCCTATCAATTAGTGAGGGACTATTAACGCTGGTAGTTTGGAATTGGCTAGAGTCCTACGCCTCAGAAGAACTGCAAACCTTGAAAATTGGGAAAGCTAATAGCTAAGTAAAATAATCATGACACCAACTTCTGATCAACCCGTCAAAAATCGCAATTTATGGATGATTTTAGCCGTCGTTATTTTATCCATAACGCCACTAATTTTTATCCGAGGAGATTATGAGGGAGCCGATGGACAAGCCGAAAATCTCATCGGCGAAATTCAACCCAATTATCAACCCTGGTTTGAACCTATCTTAGAAGTTCCCAGTGGCGAAATTGAGAGCCTGTTATTTGTTTCTCAAGCCGCCATTGGTGCGGGTATCGTGGGCTATGTGATTGGCTTATATAAAGGTCGTCAACAAGGCAAAAATCGCTCATCCTAAATGCACCATCAAATTGATGCGATCGCCTATACCAATCGGTTAAGGTATTTACCCTCTGAACATAAGTTAACCTTTGCCGCCACCCTGTTTTGTCTCAGTTTGGCGGCTCCCCCCCTCCTGCAAATATTGATCACCATTTGGGTGACAATTTGGGTTGTGATTTACGCTAAAATCCCCCTAGGAATTTATCTGAAATTGCAAGCCATCCCCTTTAGTTTTTGGTTAACTAGCATTCCCGCCTTACTATTGGGGGTGGTTAATTCAGCTAATCTCGAATTAATTAAAACTGATATTATCTGGGGATTTAACCTAGGGGATATCTTGATATATTTCAGTAATCAAGGAATGCAACAAGCTGGGTTTTTGCTAACTCGCTCCCTAGTGTTAACCTCCTGTATGTATTTTATTTTACTCACTACCCCCCTAGTGGAAATCATTAGAATTTTCCGTAAGATTGGCTGTCCGAGTTTAATCACAGAATTATTAATGTTAATGTATCGGTTTATTTTTATGTTAACTGAAACCGCTAGTCAATTATTAATCGCTCAACAGGTTCGCATCGGTTATGGTGACTGGAAAACTACCATTCGCAGTTTAGGAATTGTCACCAGTCAACTACTCCAACAAACCCTAGAAAATTATCGACAAATTTGTTTAGGATTAACCTCGCGGGGGTTTAACGGAGAGTTGCGGGTTTGGTCGGTTTCTCGCCACCAACCTAACCCTCGATATACCTGGGAAGGATGTTGTGGTTGTCTACTATTGTTGGTGAGTATTGGATGGTTTTATGTCCTCGGAATTTGAGTTACTAGAATTTGAGAATGTTCAGTATACTTACCCCGGTAGTCAGCAGCCAACCCTGGAAAATATCACTTGTCAATTTGGTAGATATCAGCGTTATGCTGTCATTGGACGTAATGGCTGCGGAAAAACTACCTTATTTCGATTAGCTAATGGGTTATATCGTCCCCAGTCAGGGGTGATTAGTTGGCGAGGTCAGCCGCTACAATATAAACGGCGATCGTTGAATCAATTGCGCCAAAATGTGGGTTTAGTATTCCAAAATCCTGAACAGCAGTTAGTAGCAACTACCGTGTCAGAGGATATTTCCTATGGCTTGTATAACTTGGGTTTATCTACCTCAGAAATTGCTCAAAGGGTGCGCCAAATTTTGGCTGAATTTGATTTAGTCAGTTTGGCGGATTTCCCGATTAATTATCTGAGTTTGGGGCAGAAAAAAAGGGTGTCAATTGCTGATATAATGGTGTTGCAGCCACAATTATTATTTTTGGATGAACCTACGGCTTATCTTGACTCTTATCAAGTTACTAACTTTCACTGCTTATTAAATCAGATTCAACAGCAAGGAACTACTCTAGTTATCGCTACTCATAATTTGGATTTTGTGGAAGCATGGGCGGATTGGGTTTTGGTACTTGATAGGGGAAAACTGGCTTGTCAAGGTACACCAAAAACCGTTTTTAGTCAAGGTCAAAAACTCCAAGATTTAGGTTTGGGGGTTCCTTTAGTGGTGGATTTAATCAATTGGTTACAAGCTGAGAATATGGCTTTATCGGAAACACAGTTAAATCAGATTCAGCAACAGATACGCGATCGCTATTGGCGCTCAAATTCTTAATTTGGTTAAAATTGGCTGGGTAGTGGTAATCCGATTTGAGCATGGTTTAATAATGCTTCTACTGCTTGACGGTTGAGGGGACGGAAGAAAAAATAACCCTGTCCATATTTGCAATTAAACTTCTGTAAATGGTGGAGTTGTTCGGCGGTTTCAATACCTTCGGCGATCGCATCCATCTTCAGACTTTCAGCTAAAGCCACAATGACCCGGACAATTTCCCGCTTATCCTCGCCTTCGGGAATTTGACTGACAAATGAGCGGTCAATTTTGAGGATATCTACTGGGAATTTATGCAGATAACCCAACGAACAGTAACCTGTACCAAAATCATCAATACAAATTTTGATTTGTTGTTGTTTGAGTTGTTGTAAAGTGGCGATCGCTAATTCCGGGTCATTCATAATTGCCGTTTCTGTAATCTCTAATTTTAACTCCGAACCCGCCACCCCCGTCTCAACTAAAATATTGCTAATACGCCGCCCCAAATCATTCGTAAATTGCTGAGAAGACAGGTTAACACTCATCATCAGATTAGAATAAACCGCAAACTTATCTTTCCATTCGCTTAACTGAAAACAAGCCTGTCGCAATACCCATTCCCCAATATCAACAATTAAACCCGCCTCCTCAGCTATCGGGATAAACTCAGCCGGAGATATCAAACCCTCTTGGGGGTGGTCCCAACGCAATAAAGCCTCAAATCCTGCAATAGTCCCCGTTGATAGTTCAATAATTGGTTGATAGTTCAGTTCAAACTGTTGTTCTTGTAACGCTAAACGTAGCTGGGTTTGCAGGTATAAGCGCCGTAGGGCGTTCGTTCGCATCGTTGAGTCAAAAACCACATAACAGCCTTTTCCTTGCCTTTTAGCGCGATACATAGCCGTATCTGCATCTCTCAATACCTCTGGAGAACTTTCATAGTTAGAGTTGTTACCCTCAACAATACCAATACTCGCACCCGTAAAAATCTGATTTTCTCCTAGGAATATCGGCAATTTTAAGGCTTCCTGAATCCTCTCCGCCACATCGATCGCCTCTTGAATATCCGTAATATTTTCTAATAAAATAGTGAACTCATCCCCTCCCAATCGTGCTAGGATATGTGAATCCACACAATCTGTAAGCCGTTTACTAATCTCGATTAGCAGTTGGTCGCCGATGGCGTGTCCGAGACTATCATTAATAAATTGGAAGCCATCTAGGTCTAAGAACAGAATAGCAAATTGATAATTATCTAGGGTCTTACATTTCCTAAGAGAATCATTTAATTTATCTAGGAAAAATGCCCGATTCCATAAATCCGTCAGAGAGTCGTGGGAGGCGCTATGACGCAGTTTAGCTTCCGTTTCTTTCAGGTGGGTAATTTCCATAATTGACCCTTCATAGTAAAGCACACGGTCATGGCGATCGCTATAAAGAGCCCGCGCATTTTGCCAGATCCAAATTGATTGACCATCTCGCCGATAAACTTGGGCTTCAAAATTAGAAACTGAACCCTTAGTTTGCAGAAGATTAATAAACCTATTATAGGTTTCCGGATCAGCATAAACACTTTTAATTTGCTTCCCCCTAACCAACAGTTGTTGTTGAGACTCATAGCCAAAGATTTTAGCCAAAGCCGGGTTAGCACTAATATACTTTCCTTGTAGGTCAATTTGAAAAATTCCCTCTAAGGCATTTTCAAAACTATCTCGATATTTCTCCTCCGCTTGCTTCCGTTGAAATACCGAACCCAATTGCATAGCMACCGAAGACACCAGTTTAACTAAGCGATTATCTTGTTCCCTCGGGGTTGACATCAAAAACACTAACACCGCCAACACCCGATCATCTGCTAAAATAGGCACACCCAACCCCGCTTTAAACCCATATTTTTTAATCAGAGAATAGCGGGAGAAATTCGCCTGGGATTCCTCAGAAATATCTCGATCCCATTCCGGTTCTTGACTAGCCCATACCCGACCGGCTAAACCATCATTTACACCCAGTAAAAATTGTTTACTCTCTTCATAAAAACCCGCGAAATCCGGCTTTTCTTGATAGCTAACTAAACTATATTCCAGATGGGTTTGTTCAGGGTGAGGAATCCATGCTTCCCCAAATTCCCAGTTGGTGGTTTGACAAAGAAGATCTAAAGCCACTGCTAAAGCTGAGTCAAAATCTACCGCGATCGTGACGGCGTGGGTAATTTGTTGAAGTAACTGGATTTCCTCATCGGCGCGTTTGCGATCGGTAATATCCAAACCAGCGCCCACAAAATATTCATATTCATCTGTTTCTTTATTAAAAACCGCACGACCATACCATTCCACAATAATCTCGCGATCGTCCTTCGTGATCATAGTTTCTTCCGTGCGGATAGGTAGGCGGCGATTAATCATTAATTCAAACACCCAGGGCGCTGATTTTCCCTCTTCCTTGGGAACAAATGTAGCGCTGTAGTTCATCCCTTCCACTTCCTCTTGCTTATAACCTAGAGTATGGAGCATCGAAGGGTTCATAAATTTGACTTTTCCTTCCACATCTAGGACTATAAAAAAAGCCGGATTAGCTTCTAGCAAGGTTTGGGTAAAGTTTTTTTCTTTAATTAATTCCGCCTCCGCTTTATGGCGTTCTAAGATTTCTTGGCTAATTTGATTCGTGAGGGGACGTATGGTTAGCACTAAACAGGTGGTTCCTACCATGATAAATAGCATCATGGTTCCTGATAATAGTAAAATCTGGCGATAAACTGGGCTGTAGAGGTTCCGTTTTTTTTCACCCATAATTAATGATGCTTCCAGATTGCCAATCGGACTATAGGCGATGAAAGCATCACAGGAAATACACCAGAGACCTCCGGTTCTAGTTCCTCGTTGGTAATTTCTTTGGATAATTTCCAAAATATCCGCTTCTTGACCTAGTTGCTCCATCACCTGGCTAGGTTGATAATTCAGTATAAAAATACTGGCAAATTGATGACTTGGTAAAATTGCTAATTCTAGGGAATCTGATTTGTAAAAATGCGCGTTAGTTGGGAGTTTGTTTTGTATATATGATAAATTAACTAAGAATATATGACTTCCGTTCAATTCCCCATACTTCTCAATCATAATATGAGGAATATTGTCAATAGTGAATAGCTCCGAAATTCCTCCGGTTAGATAAGTGACCATTTTCGGTTTATTTAAAACTTCTCTGGGTATGGATTCACCTACTTCTAAGACAACTGATTTTTGAGCATTTATATAGGCAATTCCGGTCAGAGAATCACTCAAGGAATCTTGCCAGATCTGGCGAGTATTTTCTAGGGCTTGGGGAGAAATATTAGAAAGATTATCGGTTAATAGTTCAGTATTACTGGTTATCCAGATGGGTTGTTGACTAATTTTTAAGGCTTTATCCACATATTTATCAATAAAGCTATTAATGATTGATGCACTATTTTGAGCTTCAAAAATTAGTTGTTTTTCCTGATTATTTTTAAGGCGGTTATATAGAGGGACTAAACTTAGGATGGCAATAACTGTACTAATCAACAGTAAACCAAGGGGAGAACCATTGATAATTGATGATTTTATCTCTTGTGTTTTTAGACCTGAATTCTCCGGCATATATTCCCAAGAAATTAATGATTCAACAATCTTAAACAATGAAATATTGAGAGGTATAACAAGGCACAATCCTAAGTTTTCAGGATACGGTTAAATGCACAAACAGCAGAGGTTATACATAATACATTGCCTACATCCGTAGGAATATCAACAATCCCGATCATGATGGGGATACTAACAACTAAACCAGATCTGGCTTAGGTAAGTTATATTATTGATCATGACATGGGGATCTGAATTAATTTGATTTTTATTTAAAGATAGATTATAATACATTTAAGTAATCTACACCACAGAAATTCAAGATAGAACATGGTTTTAGCATTTGGTCGAGAAATTTGCAATTATCTGAACTCCAGTGAATGTCGAGAGTGGTTAATCACTAATGGTATTGGGGGTTATGGTGCGGGGACGGTGATCGGAATGTTGACCCGCCGTTATCATGGATTAATGATAGCGGCTTTAAATCCTCCTCTCAATCGAACCCTGTTATTAACCAAGTTAGATGAAACAGTCAGCTATGATGAGCAATTTTTTCCAATTTATACAAATAGGTGGGCTGACGGCAAAGTAGATCCCGAAGGTTTCAAGCATATTCAACACTTTCGACTAGAGGGGACTATTCCTGTGTGGGACTTTGCTTGTGGAGATGCTTTGCTAGAAAAACGAATATGGATGAGAACAGGTGAAAATACAACCTATGTCAAATATACCTTACTCCGGGCTACAAGAGCCATAAGTTTGTCGATCAAAGCGATGGTCAATCATCGGGATCACCACTACAATACTAATGCCAATAATGCCAATAACTGTCAGATTGATATTAAATCGAGATCACAAGGGGTAGAGATTCGATTATTCCCTGATACTAACCCTCTGTATCTGTTCACCCAGGGAAGTGGGGAAGAAGAGGTAATGATTTCTACGCCGGGTAATCCTTGGTACTATGGATATGATTTGGCAATAGAACGTTACCGAGGAATGGACTGGACGGAAGACCACCTCCACGCTTGCACTTTACATACAACTCTGACACCGGGAAGCGCGCTAACTGTGATTGCCAGCACGAAAGCGGATCCTAATCTGGATATTATGACGGAGTTGGAGGCGAAGCGCCAAAAAGACCGGGTATTATTGGAGTATAAGTCACCCCCAGCACAGCGACCAGATTGGATAAGTCAACTGATACTAGCTGCAGATCAGTTTATAGTCGATCGCACCCTGAAAGACGGAACCCCAGGAAAAACGATAATTGCAGGTTATCCCTGGTTTGGAGATTGGGGACGAGACACGATGATATCCCTACCCGGTTTGACCCTATCTACCGGACGCGCAGATATTGCTCGCACGATTTTACAAACCTTTTCCCATTATGTCGATCGCGGAATGTTGCCCAACCGATTCCCAGAAGTAGGGGACACGCCCGACTATAACACAGTCGATGCGACTCTCTGGTATTGGGATAGCATCCGCGCCTATTTCGACCATACGCTAGATATTAACTTATTAGCAGAACTTTTCCCGGTCTTAGATTCGATCATCCATTGGCATCATCAAGGAACCCGCTATAATATCAAAGTTGATCCAGAAGACGGACTACTGTATGCAGGAGAACCGGGTTCACAACTAACCTGGATGGATGCCAAAGTGGGCGATTGGGTAGTGACCCCAAGAGTTGGCAAACCGATTGAAGTTAATGCCCTGTGGTATCATGCCCTACAGATCATGATCCGTATTGCCAAAATATTGGATAAACCCAGTCAGGACTATGAAACCTGGGCAAAAAAAACCGCCGAAGGCTTCTCGCGATTCTGGAATCCACAGACAGGCTACTGTTATGATGTTCTGGACACTCCCGAGGGAGATGATCCCTCACTGCGACCTAATCAAATTTTCGCGATCTCTCTGCCTCAATTAGGGAAAATGGGCTATAGTTGCCTACTCACGCCGTCACAGCAACGTCAGGTAGTAGATATCTGTAGCCAGAAACTGCTAACATCTTATGGTCTTCGCAGTCTATCTCCAGAAGATGCGAAATATCAGGGTGTCTATGGTGGTGATCAGCTGCAACGGGATGGAGCCTATCATCAGGGCACTGTTTGGGGATGGCTACAAGGTCCGTTTGCATTGGCTCATTTTCATGTCTACGGCGATCGCTCTCAAGCACAGTCATTTTTAGAACCGATGGCTGATCATCTCAATAATCATGGACTTGGCACCCTCAGCGAAATTTTTGACGGTGATCCCCCCATATCTGCGCGGGGATGTTTTGCTCAAGCCTGGACGGTTGCAGAAGTTCTCAGAGCCTGGTTTGAGTTAGAATCTGATCAAGGGGCCTGATTGCCTGTTGCTGCTTGCCAACTATCAGGCGGCGGGTATCAAAAATCCGGCGCTAACTTTCTGGTTAGGGTCGGGAATATGTCAAAATGGAAATAATCGCGCTACGGGGAACCCCAAAAATGCTTGTTTGTCCCCAATGTCAGTTTGAAAACCCAGACCATCATAAATTTTGCCAAAGCTGTGGCACATCTTTAACCTATAGGTCTTGTCCTCAGTGTAGCTGCCAAGTTTCGCTTGATCAGCTCGATTGTTGGAACTGTGGGGCTAAAACTGGAAAGGTGTGGCAGGCGGTTATATTTTGCCATAAGCCATATCAGGAATCTGCCCCCCAACAGATACCCCCAAACTTGGCGGCAACAGATAACTTTGATCACCTCATGGGTGGAGTTGATGGGGTTGAGGATCAGATTTCCTCGAATTGGGATGTGATCACTACTTTACCGGGTGCTGAGGTGACAGCAACAGACTCTAATCTGATGTTAGCTGAGGACTATGATACCCATTCCGTTTTAGACACCCTAGGGGATGATTCTCTGGCTGTGTCACTCTCTGATGAGGATGAGGAGGAGGAGGAGGAGGAGGAGGATGTGGGATTATTCCAGATGTCTAATGTTGAACAGGTGGGCGATCGGGATTTGCTCTCGACGGATACGGAATTATTTCCCCCCTCGACTTCTCTGGCTGATATAGCTGAAGTTGATACGTCTGAAGAAGCTACTGTGGTGGATAAACCTGTTTATTTGGATTCCCAAGGGCGATATAAACTGCTAGAACCCCTGCCACCTTTGCCGGTGGGGGAAATGGCAAGGGTCCCGGTTTTGGATTGTCAACCTTTGCAGATGTCTCCGCTGGCGGCTTTGCAGTTGACTGTGGATGATCGCCAAAATAGGTCGGCTTTGGTAATGGCGGCGGCGCAAGTGTATTGGGATTTATACTATAGCTACCCACAACATTTTCCCAAGGTACATGATGCCTGGGAAGACGAGTATCAGGCGATCGTGTTGTTGGAAGATTATTCGGATTTGCCGGATTTTGAACAAAAGTGGCACGATATCCAGACTCCACTTCAACAAATTGTGGCTTGGTTACAACAGATGACGCAACTCTGGTACGTTCTGGAACCTGTTGACTATCGCCAAAGTTTATTGCGGTTGGATAATTTGGCAATTTCTGGCACTGCTCCTGGCAGTTTATTTATTAAACAGTTGTACGCTGATGACCCGGAAAAGATGCCGACTGTGGCGGATTTAGGACAACTTTGGCAAAGTCTATTTAAATTATCTGGACGCACTTTGATGGGTTCGATTACGCAAATGTTGCGGGATCTACGGGAGGACAAATTTCAGCGGGTTGAAGAATTACGCTTAAAGTTAGATGAAATTATGGCAGAACTGACACCACCACAGCAACCGACAACAGCACCTCAGCGCTCGTCTGTAACTCGTCTACAGACAGATGTTCCGACTACGGGATCTTCTTCGGGACAAATTGGAGATGCACCAACGGTTCCTAGGTTGCCTCAGTTGTTGGATTTACAGGCTTCTGGTCGTACAGATGTGGGAAAAGAGCGATCGCAAAATCAGGACTCCTTTGGTCTGCAAACTTTGTTAGATCGTCAGGAAATGCCGGGTAGTCAGACTCTCTATGCTCGTGGTTTATATATCCTATGTGATGGTATGGGTGGACACGCGGGGGGAGAGGTGGCTAGTCGTATGGCTGTACAGAGCCTGAAAGAATATTTTCAGACTCACTGGGCTGATAGTGATAGTTTACCCTCAGAACAATTAATCTACCATGCGATCGCTGAGGCTAATGAGGCTATCTATAGGGTTAATATGCAGGGGACTCGTTCTGGTAGTGGTCGCATGGGTACTACTTTGGTATTAGTGATTGTAGCTAATACTCAGGTGGCGATCGCTCATGTGGGAGATAGTCGCCTTTACCGTTTTACCTGCAGTCAAGGTTTGGAACAAATCACTGTTGATCACGAAGTCGGACAGCGGGAAATTGCTATAGGTGTAGACCCGGAAACTGCCTATAACCGTCCTGATGCTTATCAACTTACCCAAGCCTTGGGGCCTAGGGATGGCAAGTATTTAAAACCAGATATCGAATTTTTTGATATCACTGAGGATACTTTGCTACTGCTGGCTTCTGATGGGTTGACAGATAATGATTTGGTGGAAACCTATTGTCAAACTCATCTGAAGCCTTTGATTGATTCCCAGACTAATTTGGATCGGGGAGTTGATGACTTGATTGATTTAGCTAACCAATACAACGGCCATGACAATATTACGGCGATCGCACTGCGAGCCCTAGTGCATCACAGAGACTAAACTCTAATTATGTCCGATATCTTGACATTGACCCTACTTGATGGCACTCGAACCAACCCCATTCAAAAATGGCGGTTTGAAACGGAGTCTTTAGTTAAAATTGGTCGCGCCCCTGATAATCACGTTGTGGTTATCGATCCCCTGGTTTCTCGATACCATCTCGATTTACAAAGGTCTGCTACTACCCACAATTCTCGATGGATATTCAATAGCCGGGGAACTAATGGGACTTTTGTTAATGGTGTTTTAGCCAGCCAGGGACCCTTGGCTGATGGCGCTTTATTAGAATTGGCTAAGGGAGGACCTTTACTCCGGGTCGCCATTGAACAACCGCCACCGCCTCCCCCTCCGGTTATTAATACTCCTAATTGTAATCATGAGGGTAATCTCCCTGGTAGTCTATTCTGTATTCACTGCGGCTGGCCAATTAAGATAGAACGGACTATCCGAACTTATCAGATTTTGCGAACCCTTGGTCAGGGAGGTATGGGAACCACGTCTTTAGCCTGGGATAGCAATAATAGCAAGGCTAATGCGCCTCAGACTCTTGGCGGAAAGCCGATGCCAATTTTGGTGGTGGTCAAGGAGATGAATGCAGATATGGCTAAGATCGCTAAGGCGCAAGAATTGTTTGAGCGGGAGGCTAAAACTCTTAAATCCCTTAATCATCAGGGAGTCCCTAAGTTTTATGACTTTTTTGTGCATGGGGGTAAAAAGTATTTAGTTATGGAGATGATTCACGGTCAGGATCTGGAAAAACAAGTTTATCAAAGCGGACCCCTCAGGCCGGAAATAGCCATTAAATACATGATCCAAGCCTGTGAAGTTTTGGATTATCTCCATAACCAAGAACCCCCGATTATCCACCGGGATATTAAACCGGCTAACCTGATGGTGCGCCATCGCGATCGCCGGATTATTGTTCTCGATTTTGGCGCGGTTAAGGAAATTGGTACTCCCCCAGGAACCCGTATTGGTGCGGAAGGTTATAGCGCACCAGAACAAGATAGGGGACAGCCACTCACTCAGTCGGATTTATATGCGATCGGTGCGACTTTGATATTTTTATTGACTGGTGAGAGTCCCCTAAATTATATCGGAAAACAAGACCAAGAATACGGATTTGATCTCGATCGCATTCCTACTATTACCCCGGACTTACGCGAGGTAATTAAACGGGTAACTAGATTTACCCCTCGCGATCGCTATCAGACTGCTACAGCCTTAGCTACAGCACTAGCAGAATGCTTACCAAAATGTTAACGCTTCACAGGGTTTTATTCTTCATCCCAAACATCAACAGCCAACAGTTCACTAATTGGATCTTGCATGGAAAAACCGAATTCAATCAGTTCCGCTTTCCAATACTTCCATTTATCGCCAAATAGCAGTGCTATTTTCCATAGGCTATCTTCAGGTTTAACAATGTCAGACTTCACTAGGGAATGCACCTGACGCTGAAACTTATCCATCGGGTGTATAACCTTTTGGCTCATAATACCTCTTCAATTTTTGAAATCTTAAAGAACTTTTTGGGTTTTCCCCTAACGCTATGTCGCACCGATGCCTAATTGAGCTGCATTTTTTCGGGGAAGACACCTCCTGATTTTATACGATAGCATACTTTCCAAAAAATGTCTAACTTTTTTTTCCACAGTGGTTGAGAGCTACTCGAAGATTCTAACAAGCAAGTCGGAGGACATCACCCACCCCAAATAGTGGGTTGAAGGGGAAAAACCTAATTTAGCTACCTATAGTAGCAGAATGTCTTGGTTAAGACAAGATATGATCAGCAGACCCGGGAATATGACGAATTACAAGCCGTCACGTTGAGAGAATCAGCACGATCGCAGCCAGCCAGTTGGTTTGAGGAAAAACCCTGTGATGCTGAGTAAAGTTGCACCTTGGCATCTGTGCTAAAGCCATTATACCCATAAAGTGAATTTAATGCAATGGGTGCGTTGCGTGATTCAACTTTACCTGGTCTTGACTATGCTAAATCCATCAGACTCCCCACCTAACTCGACTGTAATCCTGAATAATCGTTACCAGATCCTAGTGGCGATCGCCAGCGGTGGCTTTGGGGAAACGTTTTTGGCGGAGGACAACCAAATGCCCTCTCGCCGCCGTTGTGCCATCAAACGCTTAAAACCGAAAGCTGATGACCCCAATGTTCATCATTTTATCACCGAACGTTTTCGGCGGGAAGCGACAGTCTTAGAAAAATTAGGAGAAATTAGCGATCACATTCCTAGCCTGTATGCTTATTTTGAAGAAGACGGACAGTTTTACTTAGTCCAGGAGTGGATAGAAGGAGAAATTCTCACCAGTCGCATACAGCAACAGGGGTCGATGTCGGAAACCGAAGTCCGGGATCTTTTGCTAAACCTGCTACCAGTCCTCCACACCATCCACAGCCATGGTCTAATTCACCGAGACATCAAACCAGACAATATCATCCTGCAATCTCCCGACCAAAAACCAGTTTTGATTGACTTTGGGGCGGTTAAAGAGATTATGGGGACTGTGTTAAACTCTCGCGGTAATCCTACGCCGTCGCTGGTCATTGGGACACCGGGATTTATGGCTTCTGAGCAGGCGGCGGGACACCCATTTTTTGCCAGTGATTTGTTCAGTCTGGGAGTAACTGCTATTTATATGTTAACGGGGAAAACGCCCCAGGAGTTACCGATTGACTCAAACACGGCGCAAATTCAATGGCGGCACTTAGTCCCAACGGTGAATGCGGAATTTGCGGATATTTTAGATCGCGCCATTCGGTTTCACCCTGGCGATCGCTTTTCTGATGCTCAAGAAATGCTCACCGCCTTAGAAGGATTATCCCATCCCATAGCATCGACGGAAATTTCTGTTCCCCCTTCGACGGTAATTTTTCCCAAATCCACCCCACCGAGGCCACCCCAACGCCAACCCGATTGGCAAATCCCGGCTATAGTAGGTGTGATCTTAGGGATTCTGGCAGGTTTAGGATTAACCATATTTTGGCACTCTCCGTCAGAACCGAACAACTCGGAAGCGATCGCGGAAACCTATCAACTCCCCCTATCATTTTATTTTATTGGAGATTCGGCTTTTTATACTCCCCACCACGCGGAAAATAAGCGTCAGTCCCTGGTGGAGGACGGCTACAACCAAGCTGATTTTTTCTGGTCCGCCAACTATCGCAACCTATCTAGCCATAATTCCTACCAAGTCTATAGCAAGTGGTTTGAGACTCAAGACGACTGCGAAGCGGCATTAAAAGAGTATCACGAATATAACCCCAATTCCTATTGTGGATTTGCGACGAAGATTTAACCGCTCAAGATTTCCATGGGACTATTGGGACAAACCGATCGCCTCCAATAATTCTTGCCAATCTTCTTTGTATAGGGGATTTTGGGGTTGTTCTTCTCGGAACTTCATCACCAGAGTTAACAGGTCGAACCAGATACTATTGGCTGCATAAACTAGAGCCAAATCTCGACCGAATTTGTCTCGGATTTGTGCTTGCAAATCCTGGTCAAGTTCCCGTTTTAAAACCTGACCCCTGACGACTAAATCCCCCGTGCGATCGCTCGGTTCACAAATAAGTGAAAACCGCCAAGAGTAGTTAGTTTCCGCTGCTTCCAAGGCGATATCTTCGGGGAGAGTGACTTCAATCAGTCCGGGGTTTACAGTTAAGCTCAATTCAACCAGCCGGTTTTTCTGATGGTCTTGTAGTTCAAATTCCGCCGACCAGGATGAATCTTTAGACGCGGTTAAGTAAAACCAAAAGGAGGGGCGATCGGATAGGGTATAGCCCCAATTTTGGGAAGGAACTAAAGCGGTGATTTGGGTGTCTTTGGTACAGTTTCCCCGACCTCCAGCTTGACTGGTGCGATCGCCTGGTCTACCGCGATCTGGGAGTCGAAAATTGAGAGGTTCTCTGATATACTCAGAGTCAGGGAATGCTCTATAAGGCTGGGTTTCCCGACTATCGGAAAGCTGGAGGTCGGAGGTATTTAATGCCAACGGCAGGGCGAAAATCCCCACAAAAATCCTATTTAAAAAAATCATAAAAACGGTCAATGGCGGGGGGGGGAGAGCGAAAAACGCCCATTCCCTCGCCGTTAAAATATGGTGGTTATGCTTCCAGGTGGCTGAGTCCCGGTTGGTGAGGATGATTGCCGTCAGGGCAAAACCCAATCCAGAGGGAATCAGAGGTATCCAATACCCTGCCAGAAAGCTCACAAAACAGATACTATATATAATAACTATAATTCCTCCAACTGTAAAGTAAAATCTCATCCCCCCAGGGACGCGCCACCCGACCACGCCACCCAGGGATGACCAAGCCAAGATCCAGATAATTTCAAGGGATCGAGGAATAGGTTGTATGAGGGGACGGTTATCCTGGACGGCACTGATAATTTGACTGACCATTTGGGCTTGAATGAAAACCCCGGCTGTTTGGTGATGGATTTGAAAGCTGGGGGTGATGGGAGTCCGGTGAAAGTCTTTGTAGCTGGGGGCGATATTGCCAATTAAAATAATGCGATCGCTCACCAAATTGGGGTCAATAGATTCGGTTAAAAGTTGTGTCAAACTGATGGTATCAGCAATTGCACCAGACCGATAATTTAACAGCATTTGATAGCCACGGGTATCTAGTTGGTGGTATCCTCCCAAATTCCGCTCCAAAGCAGTTAAATAAACCCCGCCTAATTTTAAATACCCTTGGGGTGTCACTTCCGGCTGTATTCCCTCCGCCTCTAAATAAGATAAAGCCACTTGTAAGGCGAAGGATTTGTTAGTAGGACAAGGAGTATCATGGGAGGGATTCATATACCAAAGATGGCGGCGAATTATCCCATCTGTATCTACTAAGACATTGCTGAATCCTAGGCGGGTGTGGGCAACCTCCGGCGGCGGGGCGATACCGAGATGATTATTATCGCGATCGCTATCTTGACAAATGGCAAAAAAATTGGGGTGATTTTTAAAAAAACTCGCCACTTCAGGATAATGGCGATCGACCGGAAAATCGTGATAAATATCAGAGCCAATAACACGGGGTTGATGGGGTAAAATTTTGGCGATAATTTGGGAGAAAGCCGCATCAGATAAGGAGCCTTCTCGGGTCATTTCCTGTTGGTTTTGATACTGTATATCCGGTTCATCAACAGTGATAATTAATAGGCGATCGTCCTGGCCTTCCGGCGGGCGAATCAGCATAAAATGGTCATAGGCTCGCAATTCCAAACCTGCGAATAATCCCAAATAACGCATTAGCAAAATCCCCAATATTACCCCGATAGCCAGCATCACCTGATGTAGTTTCCCCCTTCCCCAGCGCAGTTGTTGCCAAGTTGGGGGGATAACAGCCGGGTTTTGATAGATGACGGGGAAGGAAGTAACCCCCGGAAAATCTGCTTGGAATTCCTCTAATTTTTCCCTGGCATTTCGCACCGATAAATATAAGGAATTTCCCCCTGTATAATCTGTTAAAAAGTATTCCAAAAATATTGTCGCTACCAGGTCGGGAATCGGTTGTCGCATAAAAATTGACTGGGGAATATTTAAATTCGCCAAATCGCGGGCGAGTCCGATGCCATCACAGGAGTTAAAAATTGCCAGTTGTAAACCTTTAAATATGGCACTTTTTAAGGAATTTTTTACATCGTCAATGGTCAAATATTCCGAATCATTTATCTTGAGAACTCCCCGGCTTTCCTCAGTATGGCTATGACCCGCAAAAAACAAAATATCCCATCCTTCTGGTTTGCCAATATGGGCGATTACTTCTGACTTGGTGCTGTTAATTAAAGGTGTAATTGCCGCCCCATATTTTGCCAAAACCTTTAAATCATCGGCGGGGTTAATGCCGCTATCATCGCCAATAATTGCCAGGATTTTGACTTTTTTGTTAAACTTAATTGCGGGCTGAATTTGCTTATAGGAGTGACCACAAAACCCTATTTCCAGGTGGGAATTGTCTGTGCTGATTTTCCAGTCATGCCAGGGTAAACGTTGGGTAACAATATCATCAGTGGCGATGAGAAGGCGAATAGATTTCCTGGTTTTAGCAATAGCAATTAAAAGCTCATCGCGCACAGAATTAAAGGTTTCAGAAGTTAGCCATTGGTTGAAAAGTTGAATCACCCTTTGGGTGGCTTTAGCGCAATTATCGGGTTCGGAAACATTTTTGACCTGGTTTTTTGTGGTTTCCAGGCGGGTGCGGTGCGGTGCGGAATTTAAAGCCATCTCAAGGAGGCGGATCTCATCATATAATTGATTATTTGCCGGTAAATCACCTGATTTTTGCAGGTATGCAGGTTTACCTTCTTCGGCAATTTCTAAACTGATATGAAATCCCATTTTGAGAGAACCAGAATGTAGTTTTAGGGTAATAATTTTAGTCATAATATTTCCTGATATTAAAATCCATTTCCAATAATAATAAATCCTGCCCAGTGATAGGGTGCAGAAATATCTTGATTTTGTGGGTGGGGGACTTGTTGATTAATCAAAGCTAATTGCGCCTGTCGCAGCGCCTCTGCCCTACTGTTACCTTCCGAGAGTTTTTGATAAAAGACATTCATCAATTGTTGAGTGCTGGCATCCTCAATCAACCAGAGAGTGGCAACGGTGGCTTGAGCCCCAGCTTCCTGCATTATATATCCCAAACCCAGGATTTCTTCCCCATTTCCCGATAAATCTCCCAGTCCGGTTTGACAGGCACTCAAGACGGCTAAATCAACATTCTTTAAATCCCACCTTCTAATATCATTAATAGAAGCGCGATCGCCATCTCCAAATAAAATAAAGGAATCCATAGGCTGACCCGGAATAAAAGCCGCATGGGTAGCCAGATGAATGATATTATAATCTCCAAGATAACCTTCGGTTTGCTGACGGTTAAAGTCCCGGTCTAGGAGTCGGTTTGTCTTAGGAATTATCCCCGCAATATTGTTGATTTCATCGTAGGCAAATTTCAACCCGTAAAAATCGAACTGCCTCTGTGCGACTTGGAATTGATAGCCGGTGTCAACGTCAGCAAAAGCACCCGCTAAGACCGAGGGAGGCTTGGAGGGAGTAACGATAAATTGGGTTAGGGAAGCGACAGTAATATTGTTGATTCGGTATTTTTCCACTAACCACTGTTGACCGTCATAGAGTCCCGCGAGAGGAAGATAACGTAAAGCCCGGTCTGGGGCATAAATTAAGGTTTTCACCTGGAGGTTAACCAAATCTTTTTCAAAGGGTTTAATCAGGTAATCATAGAGAACTTTTGCCGTATGTTTAAAACTTTCGGAATCTTGGTTTTTGAGTCCGGTTCGATAATCTATAATGGCTTGATTTAACTGCTTGGCTGTGACATTGACTGGCTGACGTATGGGGGCAGCAGTTTGGGTAGTGACCAATAGTAATTCTAGGCGATTATCTAGCACTAAAGGATAGAGAATTACAGATTTTTCTGGCAGATTTGCTAGGAGTTTCTGCAAATTTGGATAATTCCTGATATTGATGTTATGTTGGTTTTGGCTGATATTTTTAATCAGGTTTTCTACTTCTGGACTAGATAAAAATTGGTCGAAAATGCCGCGAGTTTCTCCTTGTTGTTCCCGGATTTCTTGGAGGCGTTGCTGTTGTGCCGGTAGGCGCTGATTAACGGGGATTTTTTCGAGTTCCGCTAACTCCCGACTGATGGCGATCGCCTCTTGCTGTAAGGCTTGGTATTGACTCCATGCTTGCCGTTCATCGGGTAACATTTGAAGATTTTGGGGGTCTCCCCGGACGTTTATTAAGTAGTCTTCTAGTTCTTGAACTTTGAGTAACTCCAGCACCTGTTGGGCTTCGATAATCCGATCAAATTGCAGGAGTAAATCCGCCAAACGGCGATAGGTATCAGCCACGGTTTCCAGATACAATTGTTGCAATTCCGTCGGCAGTCTCCTGAGACCTTGGCGGATGTCTTCGGTAACATTGACTGATTGTTTGTAGAAGACAATGGCTAATTGGGGTTGGTCTTGTGTGGAAAGTAGTAAACCGATATTACTGAGGATTTGACGTTCTCTATTGCGATCGCCTATTTCTTGAGATATCTGCAAAGATTGCTGATAGGATTCTATGGCTTTGTGATACTTTCCGAGACTCCGATAAACAACTCCCAGATTACCCAAGGATGTAGCGATACCATTGCGATCGCCTATTTGTTTAAAAAGCTGCAAAGATTGCTGATAGGATTCAATAGCTTGATCATACTTTTCTAACTTCCCATAAACAATTCCCAGACCCAGGAGGGATTTGGCAACACCATTGCGATCGCTTATTTGTTTAAAAATCTGCCAAGATTGCTGATAGTATTCAATAGCTTGATCATACTTTCCTAAATTCCCATAAACAATTCCCAGACCCAGAAGAGAATTGGCAACACCATTGCGATCGCTGATTTTATCAAACATCTCCAAAGATTGCTGATAGTATTCAATAGCTTTGTGACCATCTCCCAAATTCCCATAAACAATTCCCAGACCCAGGAGAGAATGTGCAACACCATTGCGATCGCCCATTTTCTCAAAAATCTGCAAAGACTGCTGATAGGATTCTATGGCTTTGTAATACTCTCCCAGAATCCCATAAATAATTCCCAGACTATGGAGAGATTTAGCCATATTCTGGCGATCGCCCATTTTCTCAAAAATCTGCAAAGACTGCTGATAGGGTTGAATAGCTTGGTGATACTTTCCTAAATTCTGATAAACAATTCCCAGATTATTGAGGGAATTTAGGACACCCTGATCATCGCCCATTTTCTCAAAAATCTGCAAAGATTGCTGATAGGATTCTATCGCCTTCTCATGCTCTTCTAGTGTCCGATAAACAAGTCCCAGACCCATAAAAGAATTAGCGAGACCATTGCGATCGCCTATTTGATCAAAAATCTGCCCAGACTGCTGATAGTATTTAATCGCCTGATCATAATCTTTCAAATTCCGATAAGCAATTCCGAGATGATGGAGAGATTTAGCCATACCGGGGCGATCGTCAATTTGTTTGTAGAGTTGTAAAGATTTTTGGTAAGGTTGAATCGCCTCCGAAAATTCACTGAGATCCAAGTGATGTATTCCTCGATTAAAAAAGCGATCGGCTTCCTGCCTTTGGTCCTCAGTAGTTGGCCCTAAGGCGGGGGATACAAAATCAATGGGAAATTGGTCGTTAAAGGCTGGACTGTTGACCCGCGCCAAAATCGATGTGTCACAATAAAAAGTCAGGAAAAATGACACCAGGGCGAGAAAAGTAAGTTGCCAAAATTTCATCAGTCCGTCTCCTCAACTTCACCGATTTACCATTACGCATTCCCCCTTCCCTATTCCCTAATCAAGGGGAATCACCTAAGCAAGCCGAAGGGCGTGATGGTTACTCAGATTAAAAACCCTTCCATAATGCTATTTTCCCCCCATTTTACCTCCACATTTAACCATTCGCCAAGATTTCCGCTTAACTTAATCTGAATATAATTATCTCTCTCTCTAGCCGTGGCAGAATCGAACAGCGTACCCATCTCATCCCACACTCTCAACTGTACCCCAGGGGATAAAAACTCCCGTTCACCCATAGCATACAACCGTAAAAATACCGCAAAACGATTTCCCCCTTTCGGCAAGACTGCCACCATCAAACTCAGCAATTCTCCTGTAATTTCCATTCCCAAATCTTTGACTTTTCGGATACCCGCCGCCGGATTTTCCGGGTCTAATAACCACAGAGTTTCCGCCGCCGCCCAGCGAGTTTCTTCCTCAGTAGTTTTTGCTAATAAATTCACCAACGCTTCAATCACCCTCGGATTGCCAGGGGTAGTAGACCTTAAAGACTGAGCCGAGGTTTTCCATAATTCCTCACTATTTTTACCTAAAATTACATCAACCCAATAGGCGACTCTTTCCCGATTAGTTTCTCCTCGTAAATCGACCCTTTTTCCCCTATATTCCAWCTGTCTGGGTCTCCTTAATCCCCGAAAATCCTGCCACTCCGGTCGGGC
>NZ_PKGG01000574.1:0-417 GCF_046480465.1 Arthrospira sp. PCC 8006 | reverse complement strand
CAGCTAAAATGCCTTGACCTGCTCCCATTTCCACTAGGGTAAATGGTTCGGGTTTTCCCAAAACTTCCCACATTTCTACTAACTGTTCAGCTAGTAACTCGCCAAAATCTGAACCGAGGTGAGGAGAAGTGAAAAAGTCCCCCTGTGCGCCAATTTGGGGAGAGTTATGGTTATAGTAGCCGCTTTGTGGGTCATACAGTACCATCTCCATATACTCCGCAAAAGTAATCCGATTTTGGGGATGGTTGCCAATTCGTTGACTAATGCGATCGACCAGGGTTACAGATACCATATAGAACCAAAATTTCCGCCCACAACTTCCCATTATATCATAGAAATTTTCCCCCACCTAATGATTTATATGGTAGTGGAATAATCCCCGGAATAGGGGATTGGCTCCCCAATTTCCCCTAATCT
>NZ_PKGG01000103.1:0-17240 GCF_046480465.1 Arthrospira sp. PCC 8006 | reverse complement strand
TTAAGGATAATTCTCGGTGTCTGACGCACCCTACGGTATGATTGGCTGGGGGTTAAAAGCGGATTTTGTTTTTCATAAAATGCCCGAAAAGTCCGAAACAAAGGGCAATTTCTGCGACAATAATTTGATTGCCAAAATGGTGATGGCGTTGGGGGGAATGATAATGAATTTGGCTGATGGCATTTAAGTCAATAATACGATCGCTTATGGGAATCATCAACTTATCCCAGTGGCTACCTTCGCCAATTTCTACAGCCCAACTACCCATGACTGAGTAATCAGGTTCAAACAAAAATAAACCGTTTTCGTCTGTGAGTCCTTTGGTCTCGGGTAAATTGGAGTCGGCGGGAGGATGCACGACTACATCGGCATTATAAAAGGCTTCTCCGGTACTGAATACGGCCTCGATTTCTAGGGCTTCCCCTTGTAGATGATAGTTGGTGAGTACGCTATGGGCTAAGGCATCTCCGGGAAAACCTAGGAGACTAATAAAAATGGCGATCGCTACCAAAAACTGTTTAAATTTCATCGGATTTTCAGACTACTAAAATTGACTAATTGGCACTACTGATATCGGTCGTTTTATGCGAAGGAGTTGGCTGAGATAAATGTTAAACCAATGCCAATCAAAACGACAAGGAAGGCACTTACAATAGATAACTTCTGCAAAATTATCTGATTTTCTGGGAACTTTTCCAGCCACTGACCAGCATAAACGGCTACTAAGCCTAAACCGACCAGGACTAATGCTAACCCTAGACTAAAGCCGCCCACTAGAAATAATCCATAGACGATCTGGTGTAGGGCTACTGCACTTAATAACAGAACAAGTGCTGTAGGGCAAGGAACTAACCCGCCAGCAATCCCTAATTTAATCAGGGATGATACACTACTTGAGGTGTGACTGTGGCTGTGACTGTGGCTGTGGCTGTGACTGTGGCTGTGACTGTGGCTGTGACTGTGGCTGTGGCTGTGGGAATTTAATCTTTTTCTGAGTAGGTCTAAGCCAATGAGACAAATGGCGAATCCACTAAAACCACTCAGTAGGGGATACAATTGTTCTGGTAAGATATATTGGGAAGCAAATAGAGCGATCGCACCTAAGACAAAAACACTGAGGGTGTGGGTGGCTGTGGTGGTGACTCCTAGTAAAATGGCTTGTTGGGGGGTTCCCTTACTGCCGATTAAATAGGCACTTACTAGGGTTTTACCATGTCCTGGGGATAAGGCATGAATTGCACCCAGACCAAAGGCAATGGCTACGCCTAACCCAATTGTAGTTAAATTCGGATCGGATGTAAGCAGATTCACCAGATCGGCGCTATGGTTGAGATGGGCGAAAATTAGATTGGCTGTCATGTTAACAGTGATATGCTATAGGTCTGATTTGACGGTTAGGTTGATATTACACCAGTAAAAAATTATAAGCTGTCGTTGATGGATTTGGGGTCAAGTTTGAGGGTGAGTTTTTGGTGATTACTTATAACCATGATTAATTTTCCCTAATAGTGAGGATTTACAGGTGATTAAATAACGGGGATTTACGGGACTATTTTAAGGTTCTGATAGTCACCACCTGGGGAGGTGTAGCATCTGGGGGATAGCGGAAATCTAGCCGAACTAAACGGGTTTCTTGTGGCTTCAGCTTGAGAGTTAGTAGGGGTTCAACAATTTGTCCGCGACGATGCCATAAATGCAGATATTTAGTATTTTCCACAGAGCGATCGTCGTGATATTGTAGGCGGACGGTGCCGCGAAAATAGGGGAAATCCCAGGGAGGTTGTCGGAACATCAACCCGCCTTGGGATAGGTTTTCTTCCTTTTGAGGAGTTTCTAAAGTAATGGTGACTACCTGTTGAGTATCTGTAGGATTAAACAGGGGAGTAGTTAGATCATAATGAACGCCATAATTACCATGGGATTGATAAGCAGTATCAGGATAGCGAACGGCTAATTCGGCGGATTGAATTTGACGGGTTCCCAAGGTGCCGCTTCGGATGGTACTAATTACATAAGAAATGGCTTTTCCGGGTTCAGGAATAGTTAGGTAGTTAGCGGCTTCATCAACTAAATCGGCCTGCCATTTAGAACCCTTTTGTACTCCAGCGACTCGACTATAAACTAACTGACCAGTGGTTTGTTCGGGTGGAGTGGGTAAGCGATCGCGAGGCTGTGCTAAACTGCCATTATGGAGGAGGTTTTGCCATTCTATTAATTCTGGCGATCGCTCCTTACCATCAGGGGACATCTTGGCATACATTGCCAAACTTGCCACATATACATGAGAAGGAGTGGGAGCAGTGCCACTGGTGGTACAATTGAGGCGCATAAAAGTCGATCGCCCATTGACCGGACGTTCCAAGCCTTTAACCGGAATTGGATGATTTAACAACATCCGCATTTCGCCGGGGGGAATTTCTAACTGAGAGGGAAAATCGGCTAGTCGGGTTCCCCGCATCACGGCATCAACGGCGCGAATACCGGGTCCAGAATAGACATTTCCCTGGGAATTATCAGCCATGGGCGGTTTCTCCTGAAAAGGGGCATCAGGTTCCAACAAATAACTCGCCACCGCCGGAATATGCACCCTCACAGGCTCGTTATGGGGGTTGTAGACCAAAATACCTATATAGAGGGTTTTGGACTCTGGTGGCGTATGTACGAAGTGATGGGCGAACAATTCAAACTCACCCCCCAGAGGATAATCAAGATGGGCTTCTGGGACAGCCTTACCATGAGGGGGAAATGTGGATAGCAAAATTCCCTCCTGCTTCACCCACTCCGGGCTGTTACTATTAAACATGGGGATATCGTCCAAAGCGCCGGGGAGAGGTCGCACTTCCCCCGGTTGAATGGCGACTGAATGTTCCCCTTGGGGGTTCAGAGCAGCCAATAGGGGGTTTTTAGGGGACTTCCAGGCTAACAATTCGTTAGTTACCTGGCTTTTCACCGGAACTACCACGGACACCCGAAACAAGATCCCCACCAAACCGCCGCCTAAAGCTGCGAGTGCGACAATGAAAATAGAGGTGATGAGATTGAAAACTCGATCCTTCATTTATCCTGAGATTTTTAGAGTTCCAAATTGTTAATTCATTATGTCCTATTCACCACAATTCCTGAGCGGCAGCGAAATTCGTCAGAAATTCCTCAATTTCTACGCGGAACGTCAGCATAAAATTATGCCTAGCGCTTCTTTGGTCCCAGAAGATCCTACGGTCCTGCTCACTATCGCGGGAATGCTACAGTTTAAACCGATATTTCTAGGACAGCGACCCAGGGAAGTTAACCGCGCTACTACGTCCCAGAAATGTATCCGCACCAATGATATTGAAAATGTAGGACGCACGGCGCGCCATCATACTTTTTTTGAGATGTTGGGTAATTTCAGCTTTGGAGACTATTTTAAAGAACAAGCGATCGCTTGGGGATGGGAAATTTCTACGGAGGTATTCGGACTGCCGCCAGAACGTTTAATTGTTAGTGTATTTAAGGAGGATGACGAAGCGTTTGCGATTTGGCGAGATCAAATTGGCATCCCTCCCCACCGCATTCAACGTATGGGTGAAGAAGATAACTTTTGGAAATCTGGACCGACGGGACCCTGTGGCCCCTGTTCGGAGATTTATTATGATTTCCACCCAGAAAAGGGGGATGACCATATCGACTTGGAAGATGATAGCCGATTTATTGAATTTTACAACCTGGTTTTTATGCAATATAACCGGGATGCTGATGGCAACCTGACCCCTTTACAAAATCAGAATATTGACACGGGTATGGGGTTAGAAAGAATGGCGCAAATTCTGCAATGTGTGCCAAACAACTACGAAACTGATCTGATTTTCCCGATTATTAAAACGGCGGCGGATCTGGCGGGTATTGATTACGCTAAAAGTGATGATAAAACTAAGGTTTCTCTGAAGGTGATTGGAGACCATCTGCGGGCGGTGGTTCATCTGATTGCTGATGGGGTAACGGCTTCTAATGTGGGGCGGGGTTATATTCTGCGGCGCTTAATTCGGCGGGTAGTACGTCATGGGCGCTTGATTGGTATCAGGGGGGAATTTACTACGCAAGTGGCGG
Source organism: Arthrospira sp. PCC 8006 (assembly GCF_046480465.1). NCBI lineage: Bacteria > Bacillati > Cyanobacteriota > Cyanophyceae > Oscillatoriales > Microcoleaceae > Arthrospira > Arthrospira sp. PCC 8006. Next base: position 13,154 of record NZ_PKGG01000103.1, on the reverse strand, counting down.
AAACGGCGATTAGTTTATCCCAAGATGTTTACCCGAATACCCGTGAACGGGAAAGGGTGATTAAGGGGGAATTGCAACGGGAAGAATCGCGGTTTTTGGAGACTTTGGAAAGAGGAGAGAAACTGCTGGCAGAATTGTTGGAAAAACAGCCCGAGCAAATTTCGGGTCAGGATGCTTTTGTTCTCTATGATACCTATGGCTTCCCCCTAGAATTAACTCAGGAAATAGCTGAGGAAAATGGTTTGACTGTTGATGTGGAGGGTTTTGAGGCGGAAATGTCTGCCCAAAGAAAGCGATCGCAAGCAGCCCATGAAACTATTGATTTAACTGTTCAGGGTAGTTTGGATAAGTTGGCGGAACAGATACACCCGACAGCATTTTTGGGTTATGATTTCCCGGACTCTGAGGCGACGGTGGAAGCGGTTTTAATTGCTGGAAAATCGGTGACGGAAGCGGTGGCGGGAAGTGAGGTGCAAATTGTGCTTGACCAAACTCCTTTTTATGGAGAGTCTGGGGGACAAATTGGCGATCGCGGTTATTTGACTACTTCTGATGTGATTGTCCGGGTTGATGATGTTAAAAAAGATTCGGATATTTTTATTCACTTTGGTAGGGTGGAAAGGGGAACTTTAACTGCGGGAATTACTGTTAATGCACGCATTGACCGCGCTTTTCGTCGTCGCGCGCAGGCTAATCATACGGCTACTCATTTATTGCAAGCGGCGCTCAAATTGATTGTTGATCCTGGTATTTCTCAGGCGGGTTCTTTGGTGGCTTTTGACCGCCTACGGTTCGATTTTAACTGTCCTCGTGCTTTGACAACTGAGGAGTTACAACAAGTGGAAAATCAGGTGAATAGTTGGATCGCGGAAGCACACCCGGCGACGGTGACACAAATGGCTTTAGAGGAGGCTAAAAATAAGGGGGCGATCGCTATGTTTGGCGAAAAATATGCGGCGGTGGTGCGGGTGGTTGATTACCCGGGTGTATCTATGGAGTTGTGCGGCGGAACTCATGTGACTAATACGGCGGAAATTGGATTATTTAAGATAGTTTCGGAAACGGGAATTGCGGCGGGTATTCGGCGCATTGAAGCTGTAGCCGGACAGTCGGTTTTGGATTATTTGAATGTCCGAGATACGGTGGTTAAAGAATTGAGCGATCGCTTGAAAGCTAAACCGGAGGAATTACCAGAAAGATTCACTAATTTACAGGCGGAGTTTAAAACGACTCAGAAACAGTTGGAAGCTGTGAAAGCAGAGTTGGCGATCGCACAGTCTGACCAATTATTATCTACTGCTGAAAGGGTGGGAGATTTGCCAATTTTGGTGGCGGAACTTCCCGGAGTTGACGGAGAGTCCCTGAAAACGGCGGCGGAACGTTTACAGCAGAAATTAGGTGAAAGTGCGGTGGTTTTGGGGTCGGTAAGTGATGGTAAGGTTAGCCTGGTGGCGGCTTTTAGTCCGGTGGTAATTAAGGATAAGAAGTTGCAGGCTGGTAAGTTTATAGGGGCGATCGCTAAATTATGCGGCGGTGGCGGTGGCGGTCGTCCGAATTTAGCCCAAGCTGGCGGACGCGACCCTAGCAAGTTACCGGAGGCTTTATCAACAGCAAAATCTCAGCTAATTGACGCATTGAAATAGTTATTTAATCAGGTGGGTAAAATGCCCACCTTTTTTTAGGGCTACAGGTTCAACAAAAATTAATCAAGATAACTAATTAAGTGCCTAAATTTGTGTTATAATTGGCTGCCATAATTTACCGATAAAGTCAAACCATGAAAATCAATCAACTAGAATATTACGATGAAGAATATCAATGGAGACTTGCACCCATAGATTTATTAGAAAATTGTAACCTACTGGTGGGGGTGTCTGGCGCTGGAAAAACAAGAATATTAAAATCTATCTATAGTTTAAAAGCCATAGCCAATGGCGCGTCTTTAAATGGCGTTAGCTGGAGTGTTAGTTTCTCCACCAAAGACAATCATCAATATCTGTGGACTGGTAAATTTCAAACCAAAGAAAATTTAACCCCTATTGATAGTGATTCTGAGAAAGAAGAATCGGTTAGAATTCTTGAAGAAACTCTACAATTAAATGAAAATATCATTGTGGAGAGAACACCAGAACAGATAATTTTTCAGGGAGTCAAAACCCCTAAGTTATCGCCTTTTGAGAGCGTCATTGAATTATTAAAGGAAGAAGATATTATTATTCCAATTAAAGAAGAACTAGACAAAATTATATTTACTGATTCAGAACGTGATTTTGATAAAATATGGAGATTGCCAGTATCTGTCTTTAAAAAGCATGAAAATGCGTCTTTGTCATTTCTAAAGGAAAGTGATTTACCTATTTTTATTAAATTGGCTATTCTTTATAGAATACTGCCCGAAGAGTTTGCCAAAATCAAAAAAACTTTTATCAGTATCTTTAATAATGTCGAAGATATCCAAGTCGAAACTTTAAAAGATGAGGATATTCCTATGGCATTATCCCGATTATTACAAGAGGCTACGATTGTTAGTATCAAAGAAAAAGGAGTCGAAAAATGGATTGATAATATTTCATCAGGAATGTTTAAAACGTTGATGTATATAAGTGAATTATATTTGTCTCCTAATGATGGCGTGATTCTGATTGATGAATTTGAGAATAGTTTAGGAGTTAATTGCATTGATCGGGTCACGGAGTTAATTTTAACGGATAGACAATCTCAATTTATTCTGACCAGCCATCACCCTTATATCATTAATAATATCAGTCCTGCATATTGGAAAATAGTCACTCGTAAAGGGGGTTTAGTGACTGTGAAAAGTGCCAAAGATTTTCATATAACAGAATCGAGACAAAAGGCTTTTATTGATTTAATCAATGTGCTGCAAGATGAACAAGAAGATGAGGAAGATTAATGAATATTTACTTCTTAGTAGAGGGAAATAGCACGGAAAAAAAAATTATCCCAAATGGCTGTCATATTTAGTTCCTGAATTAACTAGAGTTAAATATCATGACCACGTTCAAAAGAATAATTATTATCTGATAAGTGGAGAAGGCTATCCGGCTATTTTGCATGATGGTCTTGATAACGCTATTGACAAAATTCGGGAAACCAACAATTATGATTATTTAGTGATTTGTGTGGATGCTGATGAAGAAACTGTGGATGCAAGATTAAATGATGTTCAAAAAAAGAGCCAAGATCGAAATATAGGCAATACTAAAATTAAAATTATTGTGCAAAATCGTTGTATAGAGACTTGGTTATTGGGAAATCGCAAAATTTTTGATTCCCGACAACCTTTAGAATCTCCATTATTAGATTATGTGAATTATTATGATGTTTCTCAAGATGATCCGGAAGCTATGGGTAGCTATAATAATAAAAATCATGCTGAGTTTCACGGTGAATATTTAAAAGAAATTTTCCGAGCCAAAAATATATGCTACACTAAAAGAAACCCTGGGGATGCTAGAGAGAAACATTATTTACAAGAATTGCAAAAAAGGACAGCATTTAATGGTCAGCATTTAAAAAGTTTTCAAACTTTCTTGAGTTTTTGTGAAATGATTAAAACCCAAATATCTACATAGGTGGATATTCGGTAGATAATTCCTGGGGTGGGGTAGCGGTTAGATGGAGATTTGCGCCAGTTTGAGGATGCTGGAAACTGAGAGAATAAGCGTGTAAATAATATCCACAATCTCCGGGAAATGTGCTATGATGGTTTGAGGTTGGGTCGGGTATGTATGGCTTTCCGCCAATGGTATAAAGAGGATCTCCCACTAGGGGAAATCCGGCGGCGGCGAGGTGAATGCGGATTTGATGGGGTCTACCTGTGAGAATGGTTACTTGTACGATCATTTTATCGCTGTCTCGCCGAATTACTTGACATTTACTTTCGGCGGATAATCCGGTTTCTGTCGCGCCGTAAATATAGCCGATAATGGGATGGGGAATTTTGCCGATCGCACAATTAATACTAAAATAATCCCTAGGACTACAACCTTCAGCTAAGGCTAAATAAACCTTAGTAATTTGTCGCTGGCGCATTTGTTGGGTTAAATACGATCGCCCTATGGTAGACCTCGCCAACAACACGAGTCCTGATGTTCCCCTACCTAAGCGATGAATTGGTATCGGTGTATCCTGGGGATATTTCCTTTGTAATTGTCGCAGTAGGGTATGTTCCAAAAAACCTCCACCAGGTATCACTGGAAGTCCTGACGGTTTCGCAACTACTAAAATATCTGCATCCTCATAAATTACCTGGAAAGATAAAGGAACATCCGGTTCATTCCAAGGAGGTCGATGATAGGCGAGTTGCTGTCCGGCTTGAAGTTCTATGTCTGCTGTCGCTGGCTTTCCATCTAACCAAATCTGCTGGTTATTAATGCGATCGCACCATTCATTTCTACTGGAATGGGTATATCGCTTGCTATAGTAATCCAAGACAGTTAATCCGGCGCTAAGGCGATCGACTTGTTCGCGATAAATCCAACCTGAATTTAACAATTAACTCTCTGTTCAAGACATGAGGTTAAATCTATCACAAAATCACCAATTTGTCAACCCATAACCATATACTAGATGATTACCCGATATGGATTCAGGCTGCTAATTGATGTTACCAGAGGTTAGTATCAACCGCCCACCGTGACCACAAGAATTTTACAGATGAGATAACCTCCGATTAATTTACTGCGGTGGTTTTAGGAGGGTTTGTACCTGCTCTAGTAAAACTGTGGGAATTTGGCAAATACCCCCTTGTTCCAGTACACCCCAAGTCATTTCTAGCCAAGGTTCCCGTTTATGGATTACCTCCTCTATTTCCAAAGAACTATGCACCACTGCTAGACATTTTAGATTACCGCGATCGCGACAAAACTCATGCCAAGGAGCAATTTCTTCTGGCTGTGAACTAATCACTAAATAATGAGTACAGGCTTCTAATAGCGGTACTTTTTCCGGCTGCACTTTACCACCTACATCTACCAAAACTAAAGTTTTTTGACGACGTAGATTAAGAATAGCTTGACTATGATGCTCGAAAAATTTATCAGTTATCCCACCCTTATAAGCCAGTTTATAGGCTTCGCGATCGCTTGATTTTGTCATCTCCCCCAACTCCAAAATCCAATTACCTTCACCATCCCAGTGAGCCCTCTGTAAATATATGTCAGAATACTGAGTTAATAGGGTGCGGAATAGTGCGTGGGAGAGGACAGATTTACCGCTGTCAGGTGGTCCTACAATCATCATGGCTGGACACAAACGCGGGGGTAAATTTTCCTGTAAATCGATAGATAAAACCTGTCCGACCTGAGTTTGTCGGGAGTGGGTGGAAACTACCACCGCACCTAAACGCGGATCGTAGCAAGCCACCCAAGCAGCCGGGTGTAGTTCATGAATTAGATAGCCATAAAGCCAGATCGGACCACGCCCTGAGATAACTATACCACCTTTATAGTCAATGTGGGGAGGTAAAGTCTGGTCTCTCAAATCTTCCGGGGAAATTAGGCGGTCTTTAGTTACCAATTCAATAGACAGAATCTGATAACTTAACCCTTGTACAGACCGGGATTTACTTAAAGTTAATTTAATCGCTGATTCAGCAGACTGGGGCATTTTTTTTAACCAACACATTCAGCTACAAATATTGTAGAGTATTATGGCATGGCAATTGAAGAGGGTACTTCTACAACAAATTAGTATGTTTACTTATCCACCTAGTCCGGCGATTTTGCAATGGTTGAGTCAGGGACAGTTTCCTAGCCGGTTACATAGATCAGTCCGACTGTGGTTAATACTCGATCGCCTTTACGGAGGACAATTTAATTGGGTTAAATCTCTATCTCAGCCATTTCGTTATAGCCAATTACGCGATCGCCTATTTTCTCTCAGTCATAGCAAAGGCGAAACTTTATCAGCCCAAGAATTAACCGGAAATTGTTCTGACCCAAAATGTTTATGTCATCAGTCACTTAGTACCATATTAATCCATAGTAACTTACCCCAAAGTTTAAGTGAATGGGTAACGGAAACATCCCAACGCACAGGCTTATCTGTGGCGGAAATTAAAACTCAGTTAGATTACTGTCCTTTTGCTACAGTTCACCGTTCATTACGAGACGATTTAACCCTGTTAGCATCCCAGGGATGGTTAAAGTATAGAACCCGCCAAGGCTATTATTCTTTACCTCCCCAACAGTTACCCAAGCCACCTATGCAAACTCACCCTAACCGCTACTTTGAACAACTATCTTCGATTCAAAAATCGCATCTTATCTATATATTAGAATCTGTCGCTTTTGTACAGCCAGATATTGACATTGCCATTAATAGTTTATGGGAGGCATTTACCGACTCCCCGACTAATTTATCTGGTTCTTTCCTAGAGCCAAATCGTCGGATTTTTCTGCATTTTGACTATATTCTGTCCGCAGAAATCCAGGAAAAAGTAGATGATTACCAACAACAAATTGAATCTTTATGGTATAATCATAATGGCGGCGTAATTCAATTTAAAACCTGGGTAGCACGGGAAAATAGGGCAGCTTTAGTTACAGTGTATCCTGTGTGTTTACACTATGCTAGACGCGCTAAGTATCTGAGTGCTTATGGAGTTGATCCTTGGGGTGCAATGACTTGGCATAATTATCGACTTGATCGCATTTTGTCTCCCCAATTGAGGATTTTATCCTGGGATGATCCAGAAGTTCCTCAAGTTCTCCAGAAACAGCACCAAACTGGTACACTTCCTAATCCGGGATGGATTGAAGAAGAACTAGAGCAAGCCTGGGGGTTTAATTTTTATCTACCTAAAGCTCTATTGATTGTGCGCTTTCCTGTAGACTTTGCTAGTAATTATGTGGATGATACTGTGAGACATTCAACTTTCCAAAAAATGCCTTATTCGGAATTATTTAAATCCGTTGATACCCAGGTTGATAATAGGGAAGAAAGACAACTGATCAAGAATATTTTGCGCCAACGTTCTCCTGATGATGCCTACTATCAAGCATGGGTGCGGGTCGGTGATATTAACATAGTTATGCGACTGCGAGACTGGCGACCCAAGGGAGAAATAATTGCACCAGTTGTCCTACGTCAACAAATGTTAGAGGAGGTAGAAGCAGAACGTTTGCATTATCTTCAGTAATTCAGTAATTAACAGGCTGATTAAATGTGCCATACATTATCAAATTTACCTATCTAATATCAGGCTATGGTCTCAATTTCTAGCTATTCTAAACAAGAGTTAATCATCCATAAACTGCGCCATCATATTCACAGTGCAGCGGCTGAGTTTGCGATTTCTCCCGAAATTGCGGGAGGGATTATTTTAGATGAATTACAACGGCGAGGTTTTAAAGATGATATCGAGGAAATTATTGCCAGAATTTTACCTCGGTTAGTTTATTGGGCTAACTGGTCTATTGGGGTGGCTCAATTTAAACCCAAAACGGCGGAATTAGTCTATAGTGAATTATTAGAGGATTATCCGAGACCCGCAGCCCTTGTGCGATCGCTTCTTGATGATGCTGTATCCTGTCGTTTAGTCGCCGCCTATTGTCGTTATATTATCAACCTTTGGAAGCCAGTATATCCCCAGGCTGAAAATACTAATATTGACCAAAATGGCGCTCGTTTGTTAGGAACCCTGTACTCCTTAGAAGCTACAGGAACTTGGGGAGTCAATGATAACCCGATATTTAATGACCGAGGAGAAGGTATAGTTTCTAGTATGCCCAAAATTAGGCAATTAATTCAGGATTAAAAACCTCGATTAATTAGTTGGTTTGGCGGGAAAATTTAGCCAATCACTTGCTAAAAATCCCAAAATCTGCTAGACTGAAAATCAAATGATATACTGGGCGCGGTCTGTGACTAAAGATACCAAAGACCAATTAAACCCGTCCCCTGATAGCCGGGGAGACCTGTGGGACTCAAGCCATACCCCCGACTCGGAGATAGCAGAAACCAGTAGGCGAGAAAGACAAAAAGCCCTTGATAGCATAGAGTCTAGCCTACGTCCCGGACAAGATGCGATGGGTAAATGGAAGGGGGGACGGTTGGCGGTTTCTGCAGTTCCTGGTGCGGGAAAATCGACGGGAATGGCTGCTGCGGCAGCTTTAGCGATCGCTCGTCATCAACTCAACCCCCAACGCCAATTAATCGTTGTCACCTTCACCCGTGCCGCCGCCAGTAATATCCGCGCCAAAATTCGCCAACACCTCAACAATCTCTCCATTTCCCCGGTCGGCTTCGTGGTGAATACCCTGCACGGACTAGCGCTATACATTGCGACCAATCACCGGGCATTGTCAGGCTTAGACCTAGAAAATGCCACCCTAGTCGTCCCCACCTCCAGCCACCGCCTAATCCGCGCCTGTGTTGAACAGTGGATTACCCATAATCCCCGCCTGTACGAAACCCTAATCGAGGGATGTCAATTTGACTCAGAAGAAACCGAAAGATGGCGGCGGCGATCGGTTTTGCGTACTGAAGTTTTACCAGAGTTAGCCTTGAAAGTTATTCATGAAGCGAAAAGTTCTGGCTTAACTCCTGACCAGTTGCGAAGGTTAGGGGAAAAAATCCCGGACGATTACCAAATTATGAATATAGCGGCTGGCTTATATGATAACTATCAAGAACTGTTACAAAAGCAGCAATTAATTGATTATGATGAAATGATTTTAGGGGCTTTGCGGGTCTTGGAAAATCCCCAGATCCGTGAAAGTTGGCAACAGCGAGTATTTGCGGTATTTGAAGACGAAGCCCAAGACTCTACCCCTCTGCAAAATCAACTCATAGAAATTTTAGCCCAAGATAGTGGTAATAATTCCGATTTGGCTAACTTAAACTTAGTGCGAGTGGGAGACTCAAATCAAGCGATTAACTCAACATTTACCCCCGCCGACCCGGTTTATTTTCGCCAATTTTGTGAAAACTGCGAAGCCTTGGGAAGGTTAGCGACTATGGATAGGGCGGGACGTAGTAATCAGATTATTATTAAGGCTGCCAACTTTGTATTAAAGTGGGTAAATGATAAATTTTCTGAGTTTCCAGAACTGCCGTTTAGGGCACAGGATATTCGCCCAGTTGACCCGGATGATCCCCAAAAAAATGCTAACCCTGAACCCCACGGACAAGGAGTAGAAATATATCAGCCTGAAAGCATTTATGATACTGTTAACCTCATTTTTAAACGAATTGTCTCCATTTTTCAGCAGCACCCAGAGGGAAGTTTTGCAATTTTAGTCCGAGAAAATCGCCAAGGGGAATTTATCGCTAAGGCGCTACGCCAACCTCAAGAATATGAGGTAGAGGTGAACTTGAGTGATTATCCGATTACGATATTTGACGCTTATGAAAGCGCTCGTCAGTCTCATATTCCTAGGGAAATGTTGCAGTTGCTGCAATTCATACACCGCCCCCATTCTCCTAATTATTTGAAGGCTGCTCTGAAAGTATTAAGCGATCGCCATCGTATTCCCAACCAAGATTTTAACATCCTAGCAGCACAGCCGGAACAATTTTTATATCCGGGCCCCCTCTCACCTCCTCAATCAGAAAATGTCAGCCGCTGTCGTCAACTCTGCTGTAGCCTAATTAAAGCCCGTTTTGAACTTCCCGTTTATGAATTAATTTCATTTCTAGCCCTCGCCTTACAATACGAAAAAAGCGAACTCGCCAGCGCCGATCAACTCGCCACTAGAATTTCTCAGCAGACCGCCGGAAATCAAAACTTATCGGCGATGTTAACCACTTTAGATGAAATCGTTAGTTCCGAAAAATTTGACACTATAGAAACAGACGAAGAAAATTCGGATGATAGTATTTTTACCCGTCCCGGTCAGGTGACAATTATCACCATGCACAAAGCCAAAGGACTAGACTGGGATTATGTATTTCTGCCATTTTTACATGAAAAAAACATCCCCGGAAACCCGCGAGTTAATCCCCAAAAACGATTTTTAGGAGATTTTACCCTGTCGGAAGTCGCCCGCGCCCAAATTCGCGCTTACCTTCATAATTACCGGCAATTACCCGATATAACTACCGCCTGGGAACAGGCGAAATATCTAAAAAATGCTGAGGAATATCGCTTACTTTATGTAGCCATGACTAGAGCTAAACGGCTGTTATGGATGTCCGCAGCCCAACTGGCTCCCTATTCTTGGCGCAAACCAGAAAATCAGCAAAAACAAGCACCATGTCCGGTTGTAACTGCCTTAAAAACAGAATTTCCCCATAATTTCATATCCAGGAGCTACAATGAAGATAATTAATTAGGTATCCCCGTGTAATTCATCAACTTTAAAGAGTCAACTCTCAACTATTTCCCATTATGTTGAAGTTTAACCTACCTTTACTGTCACTTTTCTTTTCCGTCGCTACCTGGCTGAATGGTTGTACTCAGGAGCCACCTTTTGAATGCACAGATGCGATCGCTTGTGTTACCATTAACCGAGGAGAACCTATCAAAATAGGGGTTCTGCAAACTCTGAGTGGGGGAACTGCTCCATGTAGTATTGATCAAGTCCGTACCATTCAACTGGTGGTAGAACAACGGGGAGATATATTAAATCGTCCCATTCTTCTCAAGGTTAAAGCAGAATTTATCATTGAAATTCCAGTCAATTAATAATTAATAATTAATAATGGTAGGGGCGGGTTCTGCTGTCAATTCTCCATCCCCACGACTTAATGAATAAACCCGCCCCAGCGGATAATGAATAATGGTAGGGGCGGGTTCTGCTGTCAATTCTCCATCCCCACGACCATATCAATAAACCCGCCCCAGCGGATAATGAATAATGGTAGGGGCGGGTTCTGCTGTCAATTCTCCATCCCCACGACCATATCAATAAACCCGCCCCAGCGGATAATGAATAATGGTAGGGGCGGGTTCTGCTGTCAATTCTCCATCCCCACGACCGTATTAATAAACCCGCCCCAGCGGATAATGAATAATGGTAGGGGCGGGTTCTGCTGTCAATTCTCCATCCCCACGACCGTATTAATAAACCCGCCCCACCGTTTATGTTGAGAAACCGGGTTTCTTGGCCTCTGTTTGGGGGCTGTTAATATAACTCATATTTGAGTAGAGTGCAGGGTAGGGCCCCATTGTATAGGGGTATCCGTTGGGAAGTTCTTAATCCAATGCGCTTTGATAGGGCTTTGTTTCCGGTAAAGATAAACGCCGTCCACCCCTTAAAGCGTTGTTTGAGAATATCCCCAAGTTGCTGATATAAATCTCCCAACTCCTCCACATTTCCCAAACGTTCCCCATAGGGAGGGTTGCAGACAATTAACCCATTATCCCCCGTCGGTTCCACCTGTGATAGGTCTGCCTGCCATAAGCGAATGTGACTATCTACCCCGCACTTTTTGGCATTATAATTGGCTTGGGCGATCGCTTCCGAATTATGATCGCATCCCCCGATAGAAATCTGCAAATCTTCCCGACAACTAGCTTCCGCCTCCCGGACTAACTCCTTCCACAGAGACTCATCAAAATCTGACCACTTCATCAAAGCAAATGTTTCACGAAATAGCCCTGGTGCGACGTTGAGGGCTTTCAAAGTCGCTTCTAGGGGTAGAGTTCCAGAACCGCATAAAGGGTCTAAGAAAGGGCGATCGCCTTGCCATTGCGCCAAATGCAATAACCCCGCCGCCAGACTTTCTTTAAGGGGGGCTTTTCCCATAGCCGGACGATATCCCCGCCGATGTAGACTAGGACCAGAACTATCTAGGCTGAGGATGCCATGATTACCGTTTATATGCAGATTTATGTGTAGATCAGCATCTAAAACATCCACTGTTGACCGCTGACTAAACTTGTCTCGCTGTTGATCAACGATCGCATTTTTCACCTGTAAAGCCGTAAAATGGGTATGATTCAACTGTCGATTTTTACCTGTACAGTGAACCGATATAGTTTGATAGGGTTTAATATATTCTTCCCAATCTATTTTCTGGACTTCCTGATAAAGGCGATCGCTGTTCGGACAGGGGAATTTGGCTATGGGAACCAACACCCTAAAAATCGTTCTTGACCATAGATTAACCCGATAAAGTAAGCGGCGATCGCCACTAAAACCCACCCCCGCAAAGTCCGGCTTTACCTCTCTCGCGCCCAGACTTTCCAACTCATCAGCCGCCACCGACTCCAACCCATGAGCCACCGTCGCAAAATACTCAGACATTCAACTAAAATTTAAATTTTTACCGGAATATTTACCAGGTGCAAATATTAATCCCATCATGGGAATTTACCATCAAACCCACAATTATATATCATTTTTCCTCAAATGCAAGCGACCCCAAAAATATCTGTAATCAAAACCGAATCAGACAAAACCCATATATAGCAATCCTAATTAACCATATATAAGGGGGAGCGACCATCAGACATGATCGCCCCATTTCACCCACACACCACATATGGAATGAAGCATATTTAGCAGAGACATTAGTATTTTTTTTTCAGAAAGGACACCGGCGACTGGCCGTGTTTCGTCTCGGTGTCCTGACTGGTTCGCTCCTCACACGCTTGTAACTCTAGCCAACCCCCATAGTTTTGTCAACACTTTTATCAAAAAAAATTTTGATGAATGCCCAAAACCCTTACCGAATAGGTAATTTTTATATTTCCCCACACCGTTAGCAATGGACGTTTGCTTAGACCCATTCAGCAGCAAATAGGGGGGAAGTCCCCACATATTCGATCAATTATCGCTGTCCTAAAGCGAGCCGCCCAGGTTGTCCAACCAATTAAGAATCAGAGGATTAACCACAGTTGGCCGTTCATCGTGGGGACAGTGGCCAGTTTCGGGAATAGAAACAAACTCAACCGATGCACCAGTTGTCGCTAAATCCCGATAAATATCAGCACCCTTAATCGGAGTCCAGGGGTCATTTTCCCCCCAGATTACTAATAGAGGACGCTGTAATTTTGGCAAAAGTTCCGAGGGGCGAGACCCAGGGGGGGCGCTTAAAATGGAAGCAAAAACCTGTTGTGCGCCGACATCATTAGAGGGTTCATAGAGTAAATCCACCAACTCATCTGTGATGGCTTCTCGGTTTCCGTAGACTTGGCGGAGGGTATTGCGGATGCGGTGTTTTTGGCGGACTTGGTTAAA